>CAJBSR010000323.1 GCA_903958285.1 uncultured Sphingomonadales bacterium | reverse complement strand
CTTGCCAAGGTTGGGGTCGAGGGTTCGAATCCCTTCGCCCGCTCCAGTTTTGATACGAAAATCAACGGTTTAGAAAACCGATTCCCAGCGGGAGGTGGCGATTTTGCCGTGTTCGGATTCCCGGAGTCTGGTTTCCGCTAGATTCCTCAGCGTTGTGCGACGTGGCATCAGCTCCTAGTCTGGGGGAATGACCATGGAAACAGCGGCTCCCGTTGAAAGTGTTAATGACATGGCGGAAGAGCAGTCTCTGGAAGACCTTCTTTTCGACGGTTTGACCGACCGGCCCATCTGGTCGGGCTTCCTTACGGAATTGGCGCGGCACTGCGGCGCGCATGAGGCGTTTTTGGTGGTTGAAGGGTCAAATCTAACAACTGACATGAATGCGATCGTCACCCCCAACCCGGCAGATGCGGCGCGCATCGCGGGGGGACTGCACTTGGTTGCGTTGCGTGCCCTCCCATTTCATCATGCCTCTGCCGTTGAGATGGAAATGGGGCAGGCGTGCGCGCTTCGGGCTGCGCTGTCGGAAAAGCGCAGCATCTGGCTCATCATTCAGGGTGGGCCGTTTGAGCCCAGAGTTGCAATCACGCTGCTGCGCCGCCTGTCCGCCATGCTCGGGCGTGTTCTCCCGCTCTACGAACTGCTCGGCGATGCCGAACGCAAGCGACGAGTTGCGGAATACGTCATTGAATCGAGCGGCACCGGCACGCTGTTGGTGGAGGCAAATGGCCATGTCTTGAGTGTCAATGCCGTGGCGCAAGATCTAATGTCGGGGGATGGGCCGCTCTTTGTGCGAAATGGCAATATCTCGGCAAGAACGACACCGGCCATGCGCCAGCTGCGAGAAGCCATTGCCGAAATGGCCCGCCTGCAATCAACAAGTGCAGACCCGGACTGTTATGTGCCGGTTGCGCTTCCTGATCCGGATCGCGCCCAACCCCTGACGCTCATCATCCGTCCCGGCCCGCCTTTTGGCCCCGTCAGCGCGCCGCTCAAGCGGACGGCGGTGATCGTCCTGCGGGACCCTGCCCTGCCCGCAATGCTCTCCGTGGGAGATCTGGAGCGGCTTTTTGGATTAAGCCCTGCGGAAGCGCGACTGGCCACCCGGCTGGCGGATGGCGAAGGGCTGGACGAGGCCGCTGTCGCCCTCGGCGTCAGCCGCAACACGGCGCGGTCCCAACTCCAGTCCGTCTTTACCAAGACGGGTGTCAACCGGCAGGGAGATCTTGTGCGCTTGCTGCTGAGCTCGGCTGCAAGCCAGGGTGGCGGAAAAAAATCGGCCAAACGCTAAAATCGTCGAGGGCTAGACCCGAACCAGCCGCCCCGGCAGCTTGCCCGTTGGTTCATCCTGTCGGCTGACACTCTCACCTTTGATGATCGTTGCTGTGTAGCCGGAGGCGCGCTGGATCAGCCGCCGTCCGCCGGACGGTAGTGTGTAGTGCACCTCAGGCTCGCCAAGTGCGAGCGCATCTAGGTGGATCACATTCAGGTCCGCCCGCAGTCCCTTGGCAATCCGCCCACGGTCGCTCAACCCGATGATGTCTGCTGTCGCGCCGGTCATGCGGTGGACAATGTCCTGCACCGACTTGCGCCCTGTCTTCCGGTCGCGCACCCAATGCATAAGGGCGAACGTCGAATAGCTGGCGTCGCAAATGGTACCCACATGCGCGCCGCCATCGCCGAGCCCGAGCACGACGTCCGGATGGGCCAGAATTTCGCCGACCGTATCCAGACTGCCTTCGGAAAAATTGGCCATGGCGAGATAGAGTTTCCCGCCGTCGCGGCCATCGGACATGATGTCATAGGCCAGAGCTTCGGGGGTAACGCCCCGCGCGCGCGCCATGGCGGCGATGCTGCGGTCGGCCGGTTGTTCATAGTCGGGCGGAGAGCCCAGTACGAACATCGTTTCAAAATCGCGGACCATCCGGCCCAAGACGAGCGCGGGATCAGGGTCCACCGGCTCTGCCAAAATAGCCTCCCGCACGGCTGGTTTACGCAGTTCGGTCAGCCGTTCCGGCAGAGGCATTGATGACAGGCTGCGATATGTGGCGGTTGTGTAAAACGGGTTGAGCGTCAGTTCGAAGCCAAGGATCATCCCGATGGCGCGGGGCATCATCTGCCCCTTCATCATCAGGCCGTCGCGATTGGCCTCCGCAAGCTGCTCCAACAGAGATGGCCAGACATAGGGGCCGGAATTTCCTGCGCCGATTGAAAATGTGAGGGGGCGACCCGCAGCTTGTGCAATGGCGCGCAGGGATGCGAGCGAGGCGCCCGGCAAATGCAGGTCTTCAACGATCTGGAAGACGCCCTTGCCCTTTTCCCGCAGCACGCCAGCGAGAGCGATCAGTTCCGCATCGCTGGCGTTAAGCGTGGGGATGGAGCGGCCGTCGCTTGACCGGTGAAAGATGGTTCTGGAGGTAGCGATGCCCAGCGCGCCTGCATCCATGGCCTCACCCAGTAGGCGGCACATTTCTGCGATGTCGGCTTCAGTTGCTGGCTCGCGATCTGCGCCGCGTTGCCCCATCACATAGACGCGCAAGGCCGCATGCGGAACATAAGCGGCGATATCCATGTCATAGGTTCTCGACGCTATCAGATCGAGGAACTCGGGGAAGCACGTCCATGTCCAGGGCAGGCCTTCGGTCAACACCGGATAGGGAATGTCTTCCACGCCTTCCATCAGGCGCACAAGCACATCGCGGTCAGCCTCCCGGCACGGCGCAAAGCCGATGCCACAATTGCCGATCACCGCCGTCGTCACGCCATGGAAAGACGAAGGCGTCAGCCGGTCTTCCCAAGTGACCTGGCCGTCATAATGGGTGTGGATGTCAACAAAGCCGGGTGTCACGATCTGGCCGGTCGCATCGATCTCCTCTTTGCCCGCAGCAAGATCAGCGCCAATGGCCGCGATCAGCCCGCCACGCACGCCGACATCAGCCGTGAACGGTGCGGCACCTGTGCCATCCACGATCGAACCGTTGCGGATGACAAGATCAAAGTCGCTCATGCTGCACCCTCAAGAATTTGGCCCATCTGGATGTCACCTTT
>CAJBSR010000322.1 GCA_903958285.1 uncultured Sphingomonadales bacterium | reverse complement strand
GACCGGATATCTGGTGGGTGAAGAGAATAAGGGCCTGGCGGGCATGTTCGTGATGATGAACATTGCTCGTCTGGGCGTCGGCGTTCAGGGCCTCGCGCAGGCCGAGGGTGCGTATCAAAATGCGGTCCAGTACGCGAAGGACCGTCGTCAGGGCCGGTCACTTACGGGTGTTAAGGATCCGAACGAAAAGGCGGATACCTTGTTCGTGCATCCGGACATCCGCCGCATGTTGATGGAGGCAAAGGCCTTTACAGAAGGCATGCGTGCTTTCGCGCTATGGGGCGGTTTCCAGTCCGATCTGGCGCACAATGCGCCGACAGCTGAGGAGCGCCAAACCGCTGACGATCTGCTCTCGCTGCTGATGCCCGTGATCAAGGGCTATGGCACCGATAAGGGCTATGAGGTCTGCACCAACATGCAGCAGGTCTTCGGCGGCCATGGCTATGTCGAGGAATGGGGCATGAGCCAGCGCGTCCGAGATGCGCGCATTGCCCAGATTTACGAAGGTGCCAACGGCATCCAGGCGCTTGATCTTGTCGGCCGAAAGCTGCCGGCCCATGGCGGGCGTGCCATTCAGGCCTTTTTTGCACTCGTGGCCACAGAATGCGCCGCTGCAAAGGGTAAGCCAGAGCTTGAGAAGATCGCGTCTGCTCTTGAGGCAGCATTGGGTGATCTCCAGGCCTCAACAATGTGGCTGATGGCCAATGCGATGGCCAATCCAGACAATGCGGGCGCAGGCTCGGTTGCGTACATGCATCTGACAGGTGTCGTCGCCATTGGCCTGATGTGGCTGCGCATGGCGACAGCGGCGCAGGCGGCGCTTGAAGCTGGAACAGAAGACAGCGCCTTTATGAACGCCAAGCTGATTACGGCGCGTTTCTATGCGGAGCGCAGCCTGCCGGAAACAATCTCGCTGCGCCGGAAGCTGGAAGCCGGCGCCGAGAGCGTGATGGCGTTGCCCGTTGAGGCGTTTGCGGCCTGAATTTGAGTGAGGGGTGGTCTGAAGGGCGCCCTCATTCGGCATCTCATTTAAGTTGATAATATATATTATGTAAAATATAGAAATATGCAGAAAGCCCCCTCATAAGGTTTTCTGCCATTTTCGGCTCTTAGGGGTTGAGCACAAGCGTGTCGCCTTCGACGCGCCAGCCCTTAAGTGTGTTGAGAAAGTTCATGCCCAACAAGTTGGTGTCACCCAGAGTGTCAGACACGAGCACAGGAAAGTCCTGCCGCTTTATTGGGCCAACGTTCAGACGCTCCAGCCGCGCCCGTTGCATTTCAGCAGTGCCGTTGGCCGTCTCGACCACGACTGGAAAGCCAGACGCATCGATATCCACATTTGCGGCCTTGGCTGCAGCCAGAGACATTGAAGTCGTGGTTGCGCCGCTGTCGACCATGAAACGCACGTCTTTGCCGTTGACCGTTGTCACAACGCTGAAATGACCGTTGGGATCGCGAGGCAGCCGCAGTGTCCCGTCTTCCTGAAGGCCGTCGTTCAATCCCATCTCGGTCGCAACGCGATCCCACACGATCTTCAGGTCAGATCTGAATGTAAATACGACGAATAACGCGGCGAAGATGAGCACCCACGTCAGCGCCATTTTCAGCGTTTCCCCTAAGGGCAGACGCCGCGCAAACAGGCTGGATGCGACCAGAACGAGCAACAACACCGCATAGATGAGGCTACCCGTATCGTCGGTCATCTGGCCTTGGCCTTTGCAAACAGTGTGTAGAAGTTATCGGCGGTTGTCTGGGCGAGTTGCTCCACGCTCACGCCGCGCAACTCAGCCAAAAACCGCCCCGTATCTG
>CAJBSR010000321.1 GCA_903958285.1 uncultured Sphingomonadales bacterium | reverse complement strand
GATCTGACATGCCGGTTTCAACATTGCGGCGCGCTGTTTCCGGATCAGCCGGCTTGTTGAGACCTGCCCAGCGCCCACCGAACCAGTCCGCGTCATTGGGCTTATACTCGGTAGCCGCCTTGAACTCCTGTTCCAGCACCTGCGTGAAGCGCATCGCGTGTTCGGCGGACCAGTTCTCGTCAATAACACCCTGCTCGACCAGACGTTTGGAGTAGATCTCGCTCACACCGGGGTGCGTCTTGATGTTCTTATACATCAGCGGCTGGGTGAAGCTCGGCTCATCGCCTTCGTTATGGCCGAAGCGACGATAGCACCACATGTCGATCACGATATCGCGGTGGAACGTCTGGCGGAACTCAATCGCCATCTTGCAGGCAAAGGTCACGGCCTCAGGGTCATCGCCGTTGACGTGCAGGATTGGCGCCTGAACACCCTTGGCCACGTCTGACGGATAAGGTGACGAGCGCGCGAATTGCGGGCTTGTCGTGAAGCCAACCTGATTGTTGACGATGAAGTGGATGCAACCACCGGTGTTATAGCCACGGATGCCCGAAAACCCGAGACACTCCCAGACAATTCCCTGCCCAGCAAAAGCGGCATCTCCGTGCAGCAACACGGGAAGAACCTGCGTGTGCTTGCCCTTGCCAATGTCATCGCGGAATGTCTGGTTCGCACGGACCTTCCCAAGAACCACAGGGTCCACCGCCTCAAGGTGCGAGGGATTCGGCACAAGGCTCATATGCACGTTGATGCCGTCAAATTCACGGTCAGTTGACGTGCCAAGATGGTATTTCACATCGCCGGAACCGCCAACGTCTTCAGGGTTGGCAGAGCCGCCCGAAAATTCGTGGAAGATGATGCGGTAAGGCTTGCCCATAACGTTGGCGAGCACGTTCAGGCGTCCGCGATGCGGCATACCGATGACGATTTCACGCACGCCCTGTGCGCCGCCCTGCTTGATGAAGCTTTCCAGCGCCGGGATCATCGCTTCGCCGCCATCAAGGCCGAACCGCTTCGTACCGACATATTTACGGCCAAGGAATTTTTCGTATTGCTCGGCTTCGATCACCTTGCCGAGAATGGCCTTCTTACCTTCATTCGTGAAGCCGATGGACTTGTCTGCGCCTTCCATACGCTCCTGGAAGAAGCGCCGCTCCTCCACGTCGGAAATGTGCATGTATTCGAGGCCAACGTTGCCGCAGTAATTGGCGCGCAAAGTCGCCACCAATTCCCGGATCGTCGTCCACTCAAGGCCCATGGCCCCGCCCACATAGATCCTGCGATCAAGGTCTGCCGCTGAAAAACCATGATATTCAGGTGTGAGATCAGGCGGTAGATCCTGCTTGGTCAGTCCGAGCGGATCGAGGTTGGCAGCCAGATGCCCGCGCACTCGATAGGTGCGGATCAGCATCATTGCGCGGATCGAATCCGCCGCTGCACTGGCGACATCGGCATCCGCAATCGGCTTGCCCGCAGCCTTTGCGGCCGCCTTCACCGCCACTTGCATCTGCGTCGGGTCCATTGCCGCCGTCAGATCATCCGTGTCAGCCAAGGGCCAGTTTGGCCGAGCCCAGCTTGGGCCCTGCTCACTTTCGAATTCGTGGTTCTCAAAACCCATGATCTACGCCTTCCTGGGGAGAGGAAACTGGCGAGGGCGCCAAGGGGTTCAGCCCTTGAGCACCTCTACCAATGTGCGGCCAAGTTCCGAAGGCGACGGCGACACACGGATGCCCGCGGCCTCCATCGCTGCAATCTTCGAATCTGCATCGCCTTTGCCGCCCGAAACGATGGCACCGGCATGGCCCATGCGGCGGCCCGGAGGCGCCGTGCGGCCTGCAATGAATCCGACCATCGGCTTTTTGCGGCCGCGCTTTGCTTCGTCGATCAGGAACTGGGCAGCCTGCTCTTCCGCATCGCCGCCGATTTCACCGATCATGACAATCGACTTCGTCTCATCATCAGCGAGAAACGCTTCGAGACAGTCGATGAAGTTGGTGCCGTTGACCGGATCACCACCGATGCCGACCGCCGTCGTCTGGCCGAGGCCTTCAGCGGTCGTCTGGAACACAGCTTCATAGGTCAGCGTGCCGGAGCGCGAGACAACACCGACCGAACCCTTTGAGAAGATCGAGCCCGGCATAATGCCGATCTTGCACTCATTGGGCGTCAGGATACCGGGGCAGTTCGGGCCAATGAGCCGCGACTTGGAGCCCGAAAGCGCACGCTTCACCTTCACCATGTCGAGCACCGGAATGCCTTCGGTGATGCAGACGATGAGCGGGACTTCCGCGTCGATGGCCTCGAGGATCGAGTCCGCAGCAAAGGGAGGCGGAACGTAAATCACTGACGCATCCGCGCCCGTCTTCGTGACGGCTTCGGCCACCGTATCAAACACCGGCAGACCAATATGCGTCGTGCCGCCCTTACCGGGGGTGACGCCGCCGACCATCAGCGTGCCATAATCCAGCGCCTGCTGCGTGTGGAAGGTGCCGGTATCGCCGGTCATCCCTTGCGTGATGACCTTGGTGTTCTTGTTGATGAAAATGCTCATGTCAGATCAGTTCCCTCGAGGGCTGTAAGATTGTGGCTCAGACGAGCGATGGATCAATGGCTTTGCAGGCGACCAGCAATTCCTTGACGGCGTCGACTGACACCTGGAAGTTAGCCTTGGTTTCACCTTCAAGTGCAATTTCAATGACTTCTTCAACGCCGTTGGCGCCGAGGACCGCGGGCACGCCGACGTACAGGCCATCAAGCCCGTACTTGCCATCGACATAGACAGCACTGGGCAGGATGCGCTTCTGGTCAAACAGATAGGCTTCGGCCATCGCGATGGCGGAGGTGGCAGGCGCATAATAGGCCGAACCCGTCTTCAGCAGCGCAACGATCTCACCACCACCCGAACGGGTGCGGGCAACGATCTCATCGATCTTCGCCTTCGATGACTTGCCCATCTTGACGAGGTCATCAACGGGAATACCCGAGACAGTGGTGTAGCTGGTGACCGGCACCATCGTATCGCCGTGGCCGCCGAGCACGAACGCGTTCACGTCCTTGACCGAAACACCGAACTCCCAAGCGAGGAAGGTTGCAAAGCGCGCCGAGTCCAGAACGCCGGCCATGCCGACGACCTTCTGATGGGGCAGGCCCGAAAACTCACGCAGCGCCCAGACCATCGCGTCGAGCGGGTTGGTGATGCAGAT
>CAJBSR010000320.1 GCA_903958285.1 uncultured Sphingomonadales bacterium | reverse complement strand
GTGCTCCTCGCAGCAAGAAGCCTCAATATCCCGCTCATCATAGGCACCGCAGGGACCTCAGGTGCCGCGTCGCACCTCGATGCGACCCTCGCGATGATTCGTTCAATTGCAGCGGAGCATAAACTGCATTTTCGTCTCGCCTCGATTCGAGCAGACCTCAAACCAGAGCGCGTCATCCAGGCACTTGACGCCAATTCGCTCGTCCCACTCGGAGGCGAGCTTTCCGTCACAGCCGAAGATCTAAAAGCAAGCACGCATATCGTCGGCCAAATGGGGTGCGCTCCGTTCGAGCAGGCGCTCGCGCTTGACCCGGACGTCATTATTGCCGGACGCGCCTGCGACACAGCCGTCTTTGCCTCGATACCGAAGATGTTGGGTTTCGATATGGCTAACGTCATGCACATGTCGAAAATTATTGAGTGCACCTCAATTTGCTGCGAGCCAGGCGGCCGTGACGCGATGCTCGCAACCCTAAATGCTGACGGCTTTGAATTAGAAAGTATGAACCCGGATCGTCGTGCGACCCCTCTCTCCGTGGCGGCCCACAGCTTATATGAACAGGCAGATCCCGTTAGCTTCACTGAACCAGACGGCACACTCAAGGTTGATACAGCTACGTATCGAGCGCTAGATGATCGACGCACCTATGTATCGGGCGCCACGTGGCAAGATGCAACGCAGACGACCATCAAAGTCGAAGCAAGCATGCTCGTCGGCCACCGTGCAGTATTACTCGCTGGCACGGCAGATCCCAAAGTCATTCAGCGCCTTCCCGAGTTGATCGCCACTGTGGAAGCAACGACGCGAGCACTGGTGCCGGGCGATTACCAAATCTACCCAAGACTTTACGGCATCGACGGCGTATATCCACAGCAAGGTCAGAATGTTTCAGGATCTACACGCGAGTCGTTTATTCTCATCGAGGTTATCGCGCAAACTCCAGAGCTTGCGCTTGCGGCTGCAAAGACCTTCAAACAATTCTTACTGCACCAGGGCTTTAGCGGACGGCAATGCACGGGCGGCAATCTGGCATTTCCCTTCACGCCACCAGAATTAGCTGCAGGAAAGGCCTATCGATTCTCGGCCTATCACGTCATGCCCGCAGCAGATCATCGCGAACTATTTCCGGTCTCGATAGAAACTCTTTAGTCAACCAAAAAGGTACAGCATGAAAGATATGCCACTATCGCTGGGCATTCACAGCGGAAAAAATGCAACACTTCGTGCCCTGTTGGCATCGAAGAAACTGTTAATCGCCCCAGGCGTTTTCGACTGCCTCACAGCAAGACTCGCTGAAAAAGCTGGTGCAAAAGCTATATACATGACAGGTTCCGGGGTCTCCATCACACGACTCGGGGCTCCAGACATTGCGATTCTCTCGTTTGCTGAAATCCTCGATCAAGCCAAGCGCATCTGTGATGTCACGGCACTGCCACTGATCGCTGATGCAGACACGGGCTATGGCGGCCCACTGAACATTATGCGTACGGTGCGAGAGATGGAGCGCGCAGGCGTCAGCGGCATCCAAATCGAAGACCAGGACTGGCCCAAACGTTGCGGACATGAACCCGGTCGGCGAATCGTGTCTATTCAGGAAATGGTCGGTCGCATTCGTGCAGCGGTCGATACGCGTCAAGATGAACAAACGGTCATTGTTGCGCGCACCGACGCGCGCTCAAGTGAGGGCATCCAAGCCGCGATCGATCGCGCCAACCTCTATGCGGAAGCGGGAGCGGATGTAGCGTTCGTCGAGTCCCCGGAAAGCGTAGATGAAATGCGTCT
>CAJBSR010000319.1 GCA_903958285.1 uncultured Sphingomonadales bacterium | reverse complement strand
GCATCAGAGACACCGTGGTCGGTTACGATGGCGCTCTCCGATTCAGTGCCAACGTTTTGGTTTTGATTGCCCTGTCCAAACAGACCCATTCCGTCTGTGCCGTGGACAGTACCCGTTGTCCGAATGGTAAAAAGATCTGCCGCAGCGGCGCCGATCGGGAAGGTAGACGTCAATCCGAATGCCAACAGGGCAAGGGTGGTCGAACGCATATTGAATGCTCCATTCAATGGCATCGCAGCAAATATTTGAATAGACTATGTTTTATATTTGCCGAGAGACCGAATTAAAATCGATTCGACCCGATGAGGCCCCATTCTATTTTGAACAGACCGCCTCGGCAATGATGCGTGTGACGCCTTTGTCTCATATTGGGACAGTTGAGGCGCCGCCCGCCTATTTGTAATGCTGCCGCCGCGTGCCGAAATCATGCACGCGTTTGCGCCAGGCGCGGTAGCTGCCCGGTTTGAGATGATCGCGCATGATGTCCTGAACCGCATCCGCGCTCAGCCCGGTCTGCGCGGTGATGGTGGCGAAGCTGACATGGTCGGACAGCGCCATCTCTATGATTTCGCTCAGATCGGCGGGCGTTAGGGATTGAGCCATGCACGTCTCCTGCCGGTCGGTTGATGAGGGGGCGGGTGCAACACCCCCAAACTCAAGCAGCCTGCAAATGCGGAATGGCGTCCAGCGCATCGCCGAGTTCGGCTTCGGCGATTTTCAGGTCGTAGTTGCGCTGCATATTGGTCCAGCTTTCCGCGCTGCCGCCGAACATCTTGGCAAGGCGCAGCGCCATGGACGGCGTCACTGGCTGTTTCTCATTGATGATATCGTAGAGCGTCTGGCGCGAAATACCGAGCAGGCGCGCGATCTCTGTCTTGGGGCGGCCCACGGCGGGCAAAATGTCCTCGCGCAGCAATTCGCCGGGATGGATGGGGCGAAGGCCCTTCAGCAGCGGGTTGGTCATCAGTGATAATCCTCCAGATCAACGTCGATGGCGTTGCGGCCATCCCATCCAAAAGTGATCCGCCAATTCCCTGACGCATCAACTGCGTATCGGCCCTTGTCCTTGCCCTTGAGGCCGTGAAACCGATAGCCGGGGAGATTCAAATCCTCCGGAACCATCGCGGCATCAAGGCGGGCAACTATGGTTTCCACCCGCCGCACATTGGACACACTCAGCTTTGAAGCATCACCCTGCTCGACAAGCCGACGCAGGGCTTTGCTTCGGAATGAGCGGATCATGAGTGTATGCTATCGGCTTACAGGTGCACTGTCAACCTATGCCTTACAGATGGGCTCAATCGTGTTCGCGGTCGCCTTGGCCCATGTAGAGTTCACGGCCCGTCTCGTCATAGACCTTGCTCATCTGCGCCATGCCGGCTTCGGCTTCTTCTGCCGCGACGAATTCACCTGCGGGCTGGTTCTGCAGCTTGGCAAACTCCCGCACTTCCTGGCTGATCTTCATCGAGCAGAATTTGGGGCCGCACATAGAGCAGAAGTGCGCGGTCTTGGCGCCTTCGGCAGGCAGCGTCTGATCGTGATATTGCTCGGCGGTTTCGGGGTCGAGCGCGAGGTTGAACTGGTCGCGCCAGCGGAACTCGAAGCGGGCGCGGCTCAGCGCATCATCGCGGACCTTGGAGGCCGGATGGCCCTTGGCAAGGTCAGCCGCGTGCGCCGCAAGCTTGTACGTCACCACGCCAACCTTCACGTCATCACGGTCGGGCAGGCCCAGATGTTCCTTGGGCGTGACGTAGCAGAGCATGGCCGTGCCGAACCAACCGATCATCGCCGCGCCAATGCCGCTGGTGATGTGGTCATAGCCCGGGGCAATATCGGTCACGAGTGGTCCAAGCGTGTAGAAGGGTGCTTCGCCGCACACCTCCAGCTGCTTGTCCATATTCTCTTTGATCTTGTGCATCGGCACATGGCCGGGGCCTTCGATCATGACCTGCACATCCTGTTCCCAGGCGCGCTTGGTGAGTTCACCCAGCGTGTAGAGTTCAGCAAACTGCGCTTCGTCATTGGCGTCGGCAATCGAGCCGGGGCGCAGGCCATCTCCCAGTGAATAGGCAACGTCATACGCCTTCATGATCTCGGTAATCTCGTCAAAGCGTTCGTAGAGGAAGCTTTCCTTGTGATGCGCAAGGCACCATTTCGCCATGATCGAACCGCCGCGGGAGACGATGCCCGTGACGCGCTTGGCCGCCAGCGGCACGTACGGCAGGCGCACGCCCGCATGGATGGTGAAGTAATCAACGCCCTGTTCGGCCTGCTCGATCAGGGTGTCGCGGAACACTTCCCAATTCAGGTCTTCGGCCACGCCGCCGACCTTTTCCAGCGCCTGATAGATCGGCACCGTGCCGATGGGGACGGGCGAGTTGCGGATGATCCATTCGCGCGTGTCATGGATGTTGCGGCCGGTGGAGAGGTCCATCACGGTGTCTGCGCCCCAACGGATCGACCAGACCATCTTGTCGACCTCTGTTGCCACGTCAGACGCGACGGCGCTGTTGCCGATATTGGCGTTGATCTTCACGAGGAAGTTGCGGCCAATCGCCATCGGTTCAGATTCAGGGTGGTTGATGTTGTTGGGGATGATCGCCCGGCCGCGCGCGACTTCATCCCGCACGAATTCCGGCGTGATGTAATCGGGGATGGACGCACCAAAGCTTTCGCCGTCGCGGACATATTCGGCCAGACGGGCGCGGCCGAGGTTCTCGCGTTCCGCCACATATTCCATTTCCGGCGTGATGATGCCGCGGCGGGCATAATACATCTGGCTGACGTTCATGCCCGGCTTTGCGCGCAGCACAGTCTTACGAACATTGGGGAATGGCGCAACGCCGCCCGACCGGTCCGGGCCGAGCTGGCCATTGTCTTCCGGCTTCACTTCGCGCTGGGCGACATCTTCCACATCGCCGCGCGCGCGGATCCAGTCCCGCCTCAATTCGGGCAAGCCGGCGGCGATATCGATGGCGACATTGGGGTCAGTGTAGGGGCCAGACGTGTCATAGACGCGCACCGGCGGCTCCCCGCAGCTGGGTTCCAGATGAATTTCGCGCATCGCGACCTTCAGCGGGCCGACATGAACTTTCTTTGATCCGCGAATGGGGCCGGTGGTCACGCCGATTTCGGTGCGGGCTGCTATGTCTGCCATCTTTAACTCTCCTCAACGGGGGAGAAGACGCTTTGGCGAGCGACCCTCCCTCCACCGGTATCAGCCGGATCAGGTTCAACGGGTCGCTGGGCGTTACACCAGCCTCTCAGTCACACGACTCCCCGGGGATGGGAAAGGTGTAAGCCTTTCTATGCCGCACGTCCAGCGGCCCTCGCCTGTCAAAAGGTGTAACCAAGCCCTGCAATGAGCCGGAACTGATCTGGCGTACCGGCCACGCTCACGATTGGGGAGTGGGCGAACTTGCCCGTGATGCGGGAATAGCCTGTGAGTGCAAACAGGCTCCAACCCTTCGCCGGATTGCGGCCAAGGCCGTGGGATGCAAGCGCTGACAAACCGACGCTCTCCAGCCCGCCGCCGCCTGAGCGATAAGCAGGGAGCAGATTGCCCGCCGACACATCGTAATAGGTCTTCGCATACCCCCCACCAACAAGATTGGCCGAGGCGCGCGCCTGAACAAAAGTGCGTCGGCCGATCAACGTCTGATACCCCAATGACGGTCGGACGACATAGCTCCCGTGCACCGTGCCGACATCGTGAACGACGGTAACATCGACAGACACCTCATCAAATCGAGAGACAATGCCGCGCTTCCCGATCCCTACAAAGCCGCCGAATTCCAATGCCGCGGCCCGCTTCCCCAACGCGTCAACCCGCAGGTCCTGCACGCGATTGGACCGTTCCAGACGGATCTGCGCAACTGGCCCCGCGATCACATCGATCACAGCCCCGCGCCGCTCTCGCGCCAAATCGACATAAAAATTGGTGCCGCGCATGGCGAAGCTGAATCCGGACACCGAGCCCTGAACGATCCCGCCGGGCTGAAACGCATAGTCATCGGAACCGGAATAGTCCGGTGCGATCCCGCCGCCGAAGCCGATCGTTACCCGGTCGGGAGGCCAAGAGCCGCTCCCTTCAGGCAGGCCTGCTGGTCGCCCCGGTTCGTTGGCGATAGCGGGCGCAGGAAGGCAAAACGCGATGACCAAAGCTGCCGCAGGCAGGGGCCCCAAAACTCGCCGCATCAGCAATCTCCAAACAGCCCCCGCTGCATCTGGAGATAAGCCGCCTTTCCCTCATTACAATGCCCTAAGCCCTTGGGAACGAGGGCGCTTCCGCGTCGTCGAGCCACATTTGGCCGCAAGATGCGCTGGGGGCGCGCCGCCAATGAGATAAGCAGAATCTCCTCAATAGGGATAAATCAAATCCGATCTGACAAGGATTAACCCTTATG
>CAJBSR010000318.1 GCA_903958285.1 uncultured Sphingomonadales bacterium | reverse complement strand
GCAAGGGCGGCGGCTTCTCTATCCTTCTGCGCCGTATTTCCGTGTGGCAGCGGCCTGCGTTAATTCTGGTCCTGGTCGGCTGCCTTTCGGCTCTGGCGGGTTGGCTGGTGCCTGCTTGGTCGGCGGGTCTTGCTGATCGGAACATTGCGACCGGATGTGCCGTCCTCTCCCTGTTGGAATATGTTAACTACTATCATCGGCAACTGCAGCATTTTGACAACCGCGAAGATTTCCAGAGACTGTTGGCAGGCAAGGGCTTTCGCAAGTCTTGGATGGCCCGCGATCTCGAGGCTCTGAATAACGCATCACCATAATCGAAACGGAACAGGCGGCAGGTCTGCCGATTGGAGACAAGTTGGGGTTGGACTGACAGAACCCTTCCCGCAGTCACGTCATCTCCTCCGCCGCTCTTGCGGTGATACGAAATGTCGCTTTGGCCTTTGCGATAAGATCATCGTTTGCGAAAATGCTGGCGTCTGCGAAGGAAAGCGTTCGGCCAAGCTTGGCTGGGTGGGCGCGCACCTCCAGCCACTGGCCGATTTGCCCGACATGTAGGAAGTCGACCGACAGATTGACGGTTAAAGCAGAGGCATTTTCCATCTGGAGGACGCAACTCAAACCCATGGCATTGTCAGCTAATGCCGATATCACTCCTCCATGGAGCAGTCCGCGTGCATTGCAATGTTGCTTGTCGATCCTCAGTGCCAATGTGAATTCAGCCCCTGACTGCTTCATAAAGAGCGGCTCCCAAGGATCGGTGACCGGACTTTGCCGGAAATGCCTTTTGAAGCCATTTAGTAGTGATTGTGCCGTAATGTTCATGTCCGCTCCAGAAAGGCAGTAATTGCGTTGAGAACCAGTGCTGGCTCCTCCAATTCGGGCGTATGGCCGAGGTGGCCAAAAGTTACGCTTTGCACGCCGGGATAAAGCCGGGCCAGCGAATGCGCGTTACTTGCCGGATGGGATCGGTCAGCGCTCCCCCATATGGAGAGCATGGGTTGGGGCGGTTGGGGCAATTCCTGCCGTTGGTCGAGATAAAGCTGGAAGGCGCTGGCCAATGACCACATCGCGCCTTGCGTGAATGACTGCTCGGCACAGGAGCAGAAATGCTCAATCTGCTCAGTTCGCCCTACCGACAGACTGAACCATTGCGGCATTCGACGCGGCGCCATGCGCTTCATGGCGAGTTGCCCCAAAAGAGGCTTAGCAAGAATTCCCTTGGGGTCGCGGGCGGCTTTCCAGGTGGCGAACGCCTCTGTCCCGCCTGCCTGGATCAAGCAGAGATGTGAAGCAAGCTCTGGCATGCGGAGGGCAATATCGATTGCGGCGAGGCTGGCGGCGCACGAAAATGCAAAAATGCTTCCCTCGCCGCAGACTGTGCGGAGGAAGGATGCCAAGTCATCATTTGTCTCTTCAAATCCAAAACTATACCCGCCTAATGCCGCCGAGAAACCCATTGCAGGCAATTCGACCACCACAACACGAAACTGGGTGGAGAATACTTCTATAAGCGGACCATAAACTTCAATTGTCATCGGCGGGTCGACCGTGAAGACAATTGTCGGTCCATTGCCTTCGTCCAGATAACGGTACTGGACCATGGGCGTTCGATGAAACCGGACATTGGAAATTGCCTTGGCAGGCCAGCCCTTTCGGAACCGCTCCATTTTTGCAGCGCCAGCCCAAGTGTCGATGCGTGTCCCGAGCCGAGATAGAAAACTTGCCATCAATTTTGGCCCTGCCTTTGGCTTAAGAAACTGGGCATGCAGTTGCCTGAAGGTCGCGCGTCTAGAATTCTGATTTGATTATCTTTCATCCGCACCTCTTGCGATTCGAATTCTCTATGGATTAGGCGATTGAACGGCGCGCTCCATTTTGTAATAATGCAAAACTCCCTCTTATTTTTGCAAAGACAAATGAGTGGCTATCGACCCGCAAGATCTCAACGACCTAATCTCTATTCGCGATGAAGGGACGCTCAGCGCGGCAGCCAAAGCGCGCGGCGTAGCGGTTTCTACTGTCTCACGGCGGATCGATACGCTAGAGGCCATACTAGGTGTACAACTGGTGGATCGCCGCACAGATGGCGTCAGGCTGACACAAAATGGTCTTGCGGTTGCCGAGGCGGCCGAGCCGCTCGCCGAGCAGTTGCTGCGTGTGCAGCGCTTAGCGGCGAGCCTGCGCAAAGGCGCTCTCTCGACCCCAATACGGGTTTCCGCCACCGAATTCGTCATTTCTGACGTTCTCGCTCCTGCCTTGAACCGGCTTTGGGACAGTGGGGCAGATTTTCCGGTTCATCTCCAGTCCCAAGCCGATGTTGTCAGTCTCGCAGGGCGTGATGCCGATCTTGCCATCAGGATGGTTCGCCCTGAAGGTGGCAGCCTCTATGCGCGCAGGCTTGCTGACATCCGGCTTGGCTTCTTTGCCGCCCCAAGTTATCTCGCAGGCCGTTCACCGGACGAGATCAACCTGCAGTCAGAAAAACTGTTGATCTATGATGACAGCTATGGCCGTTTGCCCGAACTCGATTGGATCGCGCGCCAAGGACTTTCTGACGCAGTCGTAATGCGGACGGGAAGTACAAGAGGATTGCTGACTGCAGCGCAAGTTGGAGGAGGCATTGCGTTGCTTCCATCGGCCTTCGCAACTCGCTCGGGCTCGCTTATCCCGATCTCGCTGCCTGCGGCATTGCCGACGCGTCAGCCTTGGCTCATTGTGCATCGCGATCTTCGGAAGTTGCCCGCTGTCACGATCGTGCAGAAATGGATCGTATCGGCCTTCGCGGCTCTTTAGGGCGCGGTTATCTCGTTACATCAGCTAAGGGCTGTCGGAAGGACGGTAAGTGAGCGTCACCCCCCAACGGCTTTTGTGCGGATGTTCAACTGGCCGGCAAGGCCAGCATCGCGGTGCTTGGTGATGGCCTGATATTCCGGCGATTGGACCATCTGGAGCATCGCTGCGCGGGAGGGGTATTCGACGATGGCGACCATATCCCAAAGCTCGTCCACCTCACCCAGCATCAGATCTGTGACCATGCCTGAAAACCGTGCCTTGCCGCCAACGGCTGCGACACAAGCTTGGACACCCGCGCCGTAACGCAGATAGGCGTCACGGCCGGAAAGTTCGGGCTCGGAGCCGTCGGCATAGCTGGCCTTGTCCCTGAACTTGAGCAGGTTGACCATGCACATCGGTCCGTCTTCTTCGCCCCTGAAAAAGGCCTTGGCTTGTTCCGGGCTGGGGTGGAGCTGATTGGTGACGTTCATTGCTTTGTTAACTCCAAATAAGTTTGCACAAATGTGTGCGGGTCATGCCGCTTAATGCGACCATTTAGCGCTCCAGCCCGCCCAATTCGCAGCCGCGCGCTGCCAATATCGGGCGAAGCGCACGATAGGCGGCGGGCGTTTTGGTGAGCGGGATAGTCGGGTAAAGGTGGTGGACGATGTGATATTGCATCCCCATCGATCCGAGATTGCCCAGTCTGCTTTTGAACGCACGGGTTTCTCGGTAGCGGCCTTGTTCTTGCGCCGGATGATGCGGCGCCCAGCTGAGGAAGAAGCTGATATAGGTCTGTGCAATGTGGCGGGGCAGCCACCAGAGCAAAGCCACTTCAATGGCATAACCCGCCCAGGCCACGGCTGCGAGGACGGCATAGAAAAACGTCTGCATCAACAGTCCATCGCGCAGCGCGAGCTTGGCGGCAGGTGTTCCTTTGGCGGTGAGATACGCGCCATAGCGGGCTTTTCCGGCGCTGCCGGGCTGGCGGTTCTCTATCGTCTTCCACAGCGCGGCCCAGGCATTGGGGGCGTGGCTGGGATAGTCGGGGTCCAATGCCGGATCATTGGCGTGGCGGTGATGGCCAAGATGGGTTTCGCGCGCGGTGCGAAAGGCGAGCACGAGCGGGAAAATCGACACATGGCCGATCAGTTCGTTGATCCAATGGAGCTTTGATCCGCGGGCGACAAAAATGTCGTGCTGGGCGTCATGCGACGGCAGATAGCTCAGCATGACATTGGCCGTGGCGACGATGAAGGTGAGCCAGAGCGGGATGAGGCCCATCAGGGTCAGCGGCCACAGCGCGAACCAGACGCAGCTATTGCCCACCCCCCAAAAGGCCATCAGCCAAGGGAAGCCGCCCTGATATTTGGCGGCAATAGCGCGCTCCTGCCGCGTCAGTTCAGCAGCGTCCGTCCGACTATTCATATCCAGCGCCCGCGCCATGTCGCAAGCGCGCCCAAACTACCGCCTGTGATGAGCGAGAACGTCAGCAAGGAAAGGCTGAAAGGCACGGGCCATGCCGCGCGCTGCCAGACGGCCATGATCAACGGTGCCAGAAAGGCGAGGCCAAACCAGAAGGGCCCAAGCTTAAAGGCGGCCGCGACGATCTTCATCCGGCCACTTCTAAAATGGCCTGCACAAAGCCTTCGGGATCATCTTCCTGAACAAAATGCCCGCCCTTTAATGTGCGGTGAGGCTGGCCCGCTGTGCCGGGGACCCTGCCAATGAAGCGGCTTTCGCCGCCGCGCGTCACGGGGTCACCATCGCTGAAGCAGCACAGGAAGGGCTTGTTCCATTGGTCAAACACTTTCCAAGCGCGCTTTTGGTCCGGGACCGCAACATTGTTCTCAAAGGGAACGAAGCTGGGGAAAATGCGCGCGCCGGCCTTGTAGCTGCTGTCCGGAAAGGGCGCGTCATAAGCCGCAATTTCCGCGGCGCTCAGGGCGCGTTTGACCCCCATGTTGACGATATTGCCAATCCGGAAGATGGGACTCCAAGTCGCAAAGGCGCGCCAGATGGCAAAGGCACGCGGGGCAGGACCACCTTCGGGTAGGCCGCCATTGGACAGGACGACGCCGGAAAAGCGGTCCGGCATTTCTGAGACAAGACGCAGGCCGATCAGCGATCCCCAATCCTGACAGACGAGCGTCATTCCGGTGAGGTCAAGCGCCTCCACCCATTGGCGCATCCAGCCGACGTGGCGGGCATAGCTGTAATCGGTCTTTTTGGTCGGCTTGTCCGATCGCCCAAAACCGATCAGGTCGGGCGCGATGACGCGAAACCCGGCCGCGACCACAGGGCCGATCATGTGACGGTAGAGATAGCACCAGCTCGGTTCCCCATGCATCATCAGCACAATCGGGGCGTCGCGCGGCCCTTCATCAACATAATGGACGCGCATCGGCGTGCCGTCATCGGGATCAGTGATTTCCAGATAATGCGGCGCGAAGGGAAAATCGCGGATCGCCGCAAAGGCAGCATCAGGTGTGCGCAGGATTTTCACTTTGTCTCTCCGAGAGTTAGTAATATTGGCACTATGCGTGTCATATCATTGAAGGCAGGTCAAGAAGCAGGCCCGGCCTTCGCTGCGTCCACCAGCCGAAACCCGATATGATCGGTCCCCAATCCACGTTCCTGAAACTGACGGGCGGCGGGACGATAGCGTGCGCAATAGTTGGCGGCGCACAGGTAAGAGCCGCCTTTGATGACGTTGACCGGTTCGCTTGCGTCGGCGCGGGATCCGGGGGCGCTGGTCCATTCCCAGACATTGCCGATCATATCGTACAGCCCAAATGCGTTGGGCTTGAAACAGCCCACCGGCGCGCGGCCGATATAGCCGTCGGTATTCAGGTTTTTGACGGGGAAGACGCCCTGATAATAGTTCGCCTGCGGCTGTCCCTTTGCATCTAGCGGCTCCGGGAGCGCTGCGGATCCGGCGCGGGCCGCATATTCCCACTGCTCTTCGCTGGGCAACTGTTTGCCCGCCCACCGCGCATAGGCCTCTGCATCCTGCCAGGCGATCTGGACAACGGGTTCATGGTCGCGCCCGGCGATGCTCTCCTCCGGCCCCGAAGGATGCCGCCACTGCGCGCCCGG
>CAJBSR010000317.1 GCA_903958285.1 uncultured Sphingomonadales bacterium | reverse complement strand
CTCTGCATCTTCGACATTGGCATATACAATGAAGCCTACTTCAGTTCCAGATGACTAGCTCGCGGGCTTGCTCTTGAGCGCCGATTCAATGGCATCGAGCGCATCGGCGCGCGCGCTCAGTTCCCCGGCGCAGCGCACAGCTTCGGTCGGGCCGTTGTAAGCCGGTTCCGCCAGCACTTTCTCGATTCCCGCCATCAGGTCGATCCCCGGCGCGCGGGCATCCACCTTGCCGAGGAAATAGAGCATCACCGCGGCAATCCCGTCGGCATCTTCCTTGTCGACAACATCGCCGAGCGAGGCCAGTGCGGCGACGCAGCGCAAGTCGTTCTGCAGGGCCTGGTCATCGGCAACAGGGGTGGCCGCAAGGGCTGCGGCAGCAAGCAAGGTCAGCATCGAAAGGGTCCCTTCCCGTCAGAACGGTTTCAGGATCACCAGTATGACGATGACCGCCGCCGCGATACCCGGAATTTCGTTCAACATGCGCAGGTTCCGCCCGGTGAGCCGCCGCTCGCCCCGCGCCAGCGCCTTGTGATAGCCCGCCAGCCAGACGTGATAGGCCGACAGCGCCAGCACAAATGCCAGCTTGGCGTGGAACCAGCCCTGCTGGAATGCGCCGATGTTTACCGCCAGTGCCAGCCCGAGTACCCACACCACGGTGAGCGAGGGCCACAGGATAATCTTGAGCAGCTTGCGCTCGCGGTCGATCCACAGCGCGTTCTCGGGCGAATCCGCCGCTGCCTCCTGATGATAGACGAAATAGCGCGGCAGCATGAACAGCCCGGCCATCCAGAAGATCACGAAGATGACATGGCCCGCTTTGAGCCAGAGATAGATCATGGCGAGTACCTGCATGGACGGCGTTCTAGCGGATTGTCGGCCGGCTTGAACTTGTGAAATGGTCATCGGCAGCCTTTGCCAGGCGCGGGGCAGTTGGCAAGAGAGAGTGACGCACGATACCCACCCGTCATGCTGAACTTGTTTCAGCATCCCCTCAAGACTTGCGCGATGGGTGCAAGTCCCAACAAGCCAGCCGCAAACTGGGTTCCACCCCTCTGCCTCAGGAGGAACAGCTCAAGGCACCCTGCAACAAGTTCAGGGTGACGTAGCCTCTCTACATGGTGAAATTACGAACATACACATGGACAATCCGGCCTTCAGGTTGCGCAATGTACCTAATCAGCGGAGACCCGTTCAGCATTGGCGAAATCACTCCCCAAGAGCCACCCACTGGTTTTTGGATAAACCATTTGCGAGCTGTTTCGAATTTGAAGAACCGCATCTGTTCTTCTGAGCTGACAGGTTGCGCTGGTTGACCGGAAAGCTCGTCAAGCAAACGGGGAGCATCCTTCGCTGGCAGCTCAAACCGGAGCAGTTGGGTGCAGTCTTTGCCGCAATGTTCCTCGCGGAAGACGTTGTGGACCGCGCCGGGTAGGGACCGACCGTCATATAGTTTAACATCCCGCACGAGCTCGTCGGTCAGGGGCATGTTCGGATCGGCGCGGTCGAGCGGTGAATCACAACGGGACTGTCAGGAATTTCGTGTGTGGT
>CAJBSR010000316.1 GCA_903958285.1 uncultured Sphingomonadales bacterium | reverse complement strand
GGTTGGAGTAAAGCGACCGCAGGAGCTCCGACGGCTCATTGAGTTGATAGACGTCGATGTATGTCCCGACGCCAGAACCCCAAGGAAGGTAACTGGGAAGGTCGTGAAACACGTAATCCCACATTGGGAAGCGTGGTTCATCTCCGCTGACACTCAGTCGGCTAATGGCAACGTCGCGAGCGGTGAAGACCGTTAGCAATACCATCGCGCCAATCGTCGATATAACCCCCGCCAAAATGGCGAAGCGGAGGCGGGGCGAATGGCGCCGTCTGCGATCGAAAAACATTGGCAGGCGCAGTGCGGGTAGCAGCGCGACGGCCAATGCGCTCAGCGCGAGGCCTGCCCGGGACCCAGTCACAATCACGAGGGGAATGAGCGAAACGCCGATGCTGCCAGCCAGAATTAGGGCCAGTCGCCTATTGAGGCCCAGCTGCATGGCAAGGTATGTTGAAGTCGCCAGTAAGGGGAAGGCCGTCGCGAGAAGTGCCGCTTGATGGTTTCGATTGGCAAAGACGCCAGACGTCTCAGACGTCCAAGGAAACAGGGCAATGTCTGATCCCGCCGCCTGCAGCAAAACACCCATGCCGCTTGCTAAGGAGAGGCCGAGCAGGAGGAGGAGGAGGCGGCACTGATCGTCTAGCGTAAGCTGCGGCGCCAAGGCGAGAATGGCCAGCGGCACGCTTAACGAAAACAGAGCATTCAACGTACTCTGCGGCGACATAGACAGCGGTCGCCAGAGATCGGGTAAGCCGGCAAAGCGATCAATCTCAACGATAACTTCGCGGCCGGGTAGGGTCTGCCACACGGACGGCGGAAGCGGAACTAGATGTAGCGACGTCAGGGCTAGTGCTAGAAAAAAAATGACGAATATGGCCCGATAGGGACGCACATCCTCCATTTTTAACGTCGCCAATCCGTATGCTGAGATTAGAATTGCTAGTGGACGAAGCAAAGTAAGGCCGGCCTCGTGAGGCCAACTGCTTCCACCTACCAAGAACAGCAAAGTGAGAAAGGCCCCCAAAATCCAAAGAGCGCGTCGAGAGACTTGCTCTGAGCCGCTTGCAAACAGACCCGAGGCCCGCTTGCCAGCGCGCGGTATCTTCAGCACCTGTTCCTGAAATCTATCCGCCATGCATCGGTCCGCTTGCCTGATCGAGCGCCCCGATATTCCAACAATGCCAAGTCGGCAATGTTTTTAAGCCATGTTGGCGATAAATATTCAGCCCAAAGCGGCCCCCCATTCCGTATTTTCCCTTAATGCACGCAGCCTTAGACAGCATGTATTACGACCAGCATCTGGCAGCGTTTAGGGCTCTGCCGAGGCGGGAAGGCGGTCGGGCATGGCGGGTAACAATCTGATTTACATTGTGGATGACGATCAGGGCGTTCGCCTATCGCTTGCCATGTTGTTGAGGGCGCACGGCTTTGAGACGCACAGCTTTGCTGCGGCGACGGATTTCTTTGAGAGCTTCACCGCGCTCCAGCCGGCGCCGGTGCTTCTAGATCTGCATATGCCGTCGATGGATGGGATCGATTTTCTGCTGGCATTGCGCGAACGGACACAGGTCGGCTGGCCGGTTGTGATGATGAGCGGGAATGGAGATGTGCCGTCGGCAGTGTTGGCGATGAAGCTGGGGACGCTTGATTTCATCGAAAAGCCAATTCAGCCGGACACGCTGCTTTCGGTCATCAGCGCGGCTCAGGCGCGGCAGGCGGCGATGCAGGGTAAGGCAACAGAGCCGTTGGTCGAAAACGAGGTCCGAGAGCGTCTGTCGCCCCGTGAATTTGATGTGTTGCAGATGATCGCCCATGGCATGGCGACGAAATCAATCGCGGTGCATCTTGGCATCAGCCCGCGCACAGTGGAAATGCACCGCGCCCATATTGTCCGGCGCCTACAGGTGCGCTCCATGTCGGAAGCTGTCGCTTTGGCAGCGCGGGCGGAGCGTGATTGACCGAACAATAGATGATGACATTGCCGGTGCCATTTTATGGGCACCAAAAGGTGCTTAATATTTGATGACCTATGCCAATAACTTCAATGC
>CAJBSR010000315.1 GCA_903958285.1 uncultured Sphingomonadales bacterium | reverse complement strand
CACAAACGGGATCACCCAAGCGGAGTTTTGGACGAACTCCACGAATCCTGAACCCAATGAGGCGGTCGCTTCCATAGCCAATTCCTATTCCAGATTACAGGCAATCAGTTCGCCTTCGGTTGTTCGAGCGTGCCGTCCGCATTGACCCTATAGCGATTGTTGTCAGCGCATTCGTACTCCATTATTCGCGTGCCAGGAGGCATGCGCTTATAGGTCGCCCGGATCTGCCAAGGCCGCGTGAATGCTTTCGGGTCGTTTATTGTGATAACATTCTCGAAAGTATCTTTGCTCGTCAGCCTGATGTGCTCAGTAACTTCGAGTTCGTTCGAATGCGGAAGGCCCACCTTGTCGAGAGTTGTTCGGTCACTCAGGCCGATTGTCTTGACTACAAGCGTGCCTCCTTCCCAGCGTCCGGCGCTTACCCCCCAAAGGCTGGACTCGACTTCCCCCTTAGGAGGCAGCTCCTCGTCGAGATAAATGAACCGCATATTGTGCAAAGCTTCGAACAGGATGGTGATCTGACCAGGCGTTTGCAGAATCTGGATCGGATAGTTCGGGCCCCGCATCGCTCTAGGCATGCCGGAAGCAACGCAATAGGATTCTGTATCAGCAAATATCCTACCGGCACGAGCATCTGCAATCCGCTTTTCATAGATTTCGCGGACCCAGGGACGCATAGGAACCTCATCACCCTCAAGAGTCTTCGTGATTCTAAGGTCAATGGGCTTGGTCGAGTTGACGAAATTCGTCACGATCCACACGCCTGATAGGCCACTTCTTGCCTCTTCAATAGACATGTGAGCTGGATTGCTCGGAGCCGCATCGGAAGATGCGACTGATGGGCTCGCGACTGCAGGCGACGGACCGTTCGCAGAGGGATTCGCGCAAGCGGCTGTAGCTGCAAAAAGCAAAGCTGATACGCTGCACGAAATAGCCGTCTTGATTTGCGCGCCGAGATAAGGCTCTTGAGGTGCAGCAGTGCTCGAACGAGCCATCGATATTCTCCCTTTGGACCGTGTCGCAAATTCGTTGTTGCGGCTATCAGAGTTTGCCCTATTATGCAACCGATTCCTCAATGGGACAAAATTGCTGATGATGGAAACCTCATCGGCGAGTTTGTTTGGTGAGGGCCATGATCCTAGAGCAGACGCAACAGAAAGGCTTCTTCATGCGCGGAAAGATCGCCATTTTACCCGGTTTAGCGCTTGCACTAACTGCAGGTCAGGCAATCGCACACCACTCGTACGCCTCTTTCGATCAGGAGCGCACGGTGGACGTCACTGACACGGTGAAGCAGTTTCAATGGAAAAACCCGCACATCGTCGTGGTTTTAACCGTCGTCGACCCGCGGACGCGCCGGGCCGCAGACTGGACATTCGAGGGGCCGAGCCCCAACGGCTTGCGTCGCGCAGGGTGGAGCGGGACAATGATGAAAGCGGGGGATCGCGCTACCGTGAAGATAAACCCGATGCGCAATGGTGCGCCAGGTGGTGCACTGGTTGGCGTAACGGTTGGCGGCCGACGGTATTTGAAGGAAGATTGAAAATTCTAGATTGAAGATTGGGCGGCCTTGTGGCGGCCGTTGTTCCCCGGAGAATTCCATGCTGAGTTGGCGAGACTCCAAGGGCGGATATGGCTTAGCGTCAATCGTCCTTCATTGGCTGACTGCCCTACTAATTGTGGCATTGTTGGCAGTCGCAATTTATGCGGATTCACTTCCTCGTGATGAAGGGAGGCCATTGAGATTTCTACATGTATCCCTCGGCCTGCTTTTCATTCCAGCGTATTTGGTTCGCCTCTATTGGCGAGGGCGGTCAGGTCATCCAAAGACACACTACGGTTCGGGACTGGTTACGTTCTGGGGAGAAATAACTTGGCGGGTTCTGCTTTTGGCTCCTGCTATCATGATTGCCACTGGCCCATTCTTATCCTGGCTTCACGGTCGCCCCCTCTCCTTTTTTGGCCTCTTCGATATTGCATCGCCCTTGGCGAAGGATCACGATCTTCGCGTTACCCTTGCCGAAGTTCACACATTTGTTGGCTATACTATTCTGGCCTTTCTCGCGCTGCATCTGGCGGGTGTGATCAAACATTTGGCAATTGACAAGGAGAACATCCTTCGACGGATGATCGTCCCTTCTCAGCCAGACCAAGAATGATTGAAAGCATGGAGCAAGGGATGTCAAAAGTGAGCCCGAATGCAGCGGGAGCTCGAATGGTTGCGCTGGCTGCGCGTGCATTAGTCGCTGCCGTTTGTGTCTTTCTTGCTGTTGATAGTCACGCGCAGGAGGCAGATGGAAGGCGAGTGGCTACGCCCGTCTCGGTTGGTGTTTTCCCGGGCGGATTCAATTGGCCGCTCTGGGTTGTCAAAGATCGCCATCTTGACGCAAGCACGGGTTTAGACGTCCGAATTTCAGGGATCCGGAGCTCGGAAGAGCAAATGACGGGTCTCGATACAGGTCGCTTTGACCTGGTTATGACTGGCTTCGACAATGTCGTTGCCTACGGCGGCGTCCACCGCAAACCGGCCTTGCCGACAATTGTTGCATTCATGGGGGGGGACAACGGCCTGCTTACCCTAGTCGGCAGACCGGGGTTTCGTTCATTTGAAGATCTGAAGGGTGCCCGTCTCGGGGTGGATTCTGAACGAACCGGATATGCATTCGCACTTTACGGCATGCTAGAAAAGCATGGTATCGATCGGACCAGCTATTCTGTTGTCCGCGCCGGGGGCGTGAAGCAGCGTTTTGAAGCACTGCAGGCAGGTTCCATTGATGCGACCTTGCTTGTAAGTCCGTTTGATGTGGTAGCGTCCGAGGGTGGTGCGCAACGGATTGCTAGTGTTTCGAGCGAGTTGAGCGCCTACCAAGGTTATGTTGGGGCAACGCGGCGGCAATGGGCGATTTCCAACCGGGAAACGGTTGTTTCGTATATACGAAGCTACCGGCGCGCTCTGAATTGGCTCTTTGACCCGCGAAATAAAGACGCAGCGCTGCAAATTTATCTTCGCAATATGGAAGGCTCCACCTTGGCGCAAGCGCGTCAAGCCTACGAAGTCCTTGTGTCAAGTCCGGAGGGTATCGAGCCCAGCGCCAGATTCTCTCTCCGTGGAGCAGGGCAGGTTGTAAGGCTACGCAGACAATATGGTGGCCCAACTTGGTCGGCATTGGCCACAGCAAGGGTATATTATGACCCGAGTTTTTATCGGCTTAGCGCGCCATCGAGCGACTAAGCGGTTTGAATGCTGGCAAGCCTTTGGCGGCCTCTTCGGCAGGGAAGAATTCCAAAAGTGATCCCGCATCATTGTGCGGCGATCTTATTTAGTCTAAGCGGTTTGCCGATGATGAGCCATATCCAGCCTGAGCGAGCGCGGTGTTGCTGACCACTAAGACCACGCCTCAACCCCGTCGAGGCGAACGCCTCGTACGACGAAAAGAACTCACGCGCTCCAAGATTTTGGCGTCGGCCTTTGAAATCATGTCTCGCGATGGCGTTGATGCGGCGAAGATCCGGGACATCACCGAGAACGCAGATATCGGCTTCGGCACGTTTTATAACTATTTCGAGTCCAAGGACGATCTGGCCAGTGCAGTCCTGGATTGTCTGATTGAGGACATGGGCCGACGGAATGTCCTGGCCACATCAGCTTACGCTGATGAGGATGCATGTCTTGTTTTCTCAATCTCCACTCGCTTGGTCATCAGGCAAGCGATGCATGATCCGATGTGGCAGTGGTGGGCTGCGAAGCCAGACTTGCTTGTAGATCGATTCTGCAAAGGATTTGGCCCCTTCGCCAAGCGCGATATTCAGAGGGGTATTCATGCAGGCCGCTTCAAGGTTGATCTGGCACACCTTGATGGCATTTGGTCATTGGCATCATGGATTGCAGTCGGCGGCATGCATGACATCGCGGTATCCAGCAGCAAAAAGCTGGATGACGCACTGATCGTCAAGTCGATTATCATGATGCTTGGCATAGATGAAGGAGAGGCTTCCGTAATTTCTAAAATGGATCTTCCCGAATATCCTTTTCCTAAAATAAACTGGAAATTCATAATCTAGATGGAATATTTATTAATTTATAAGAACTAAAAACTAAATAAAAAATATAACGTCGGAAATATAAAATCATATTGTGTAATAATTAACTTTTAAACATTTAAGATAGTGGCTGGTATGTTAATTCAGCCATTATATATTCATTTTTGGGCCTACGCGCGACCTCTTCTCGGCTTAGCAAACACGGCCGCCTAATCATCACGCAGAGGCATTTGGCTTCCCCTAACAACTCTCCCCCATCCGGCAAACTCATCGGAAAAGTGACACATGCCCCTAAAATGATTGCGAATCACATATGAGTCCGGTACGCTAACGATCCTGACTCAGATGCGTTGTGCGTCTGAGTGAATTGTTTGCGAGAGGAGATCAGATGCCTGGCTGGGAAGAAGGCGATTGGCGCGACGAGACGCTATGCAAGTTCACGCAGAGCAACTTGCTCAATGACATGGGTCTTGAGTTTTACGATCTGAGCCACCCTTGGGGTTTGGGACAGCCGTGCTGGCCGTACTTTGAGGACGTAAAGATTGAGCGCCTTCACGGGATGTCGAAATCGGGCGTGCTGACTCAGCGGATCACCACTGTTATGCACTCGGGCACCCACATTGACGCGCCTGCGCACGTAGTACCGGGAACGCCGTTTATGGACGAAGTGCCGTTGCCCTACTTCTTCGGCACTGGCGTTGTTGTCTCAATCCCAAAGAACAAGTGGGAAGTGATCACGGCAGAGGATCTCGAGAACGCGCGACCCAAAATTCGCGAAGGCGACATCGTGATCGTGAACACCGGTTGGCACAAGTACTACGGTGATAATCAGCATTACTACGGGTATTCGCCCGGCTTTTACAAGGAAGCGGGTGAATGGTTCGTACAAAAGAAGGTCAAGATGTGCGGGTCCGACACTCAGGCTCTCGACCATCCACTGGGCACCGCCATCGGCCCGCATGGGCCCGGCGCGCCGCACGGACTGCTGCCGCGCATTAACGAAGAGTATGAGCAGCTGACCGGTCGCAAGGTGATCGAGGACTTCCCTGAATGGGAGCCCTGCCACAATGCCATCCTTTCTGCCGGCATCTGCGGGTTTGAGAATGTCGGAGGCGACATCGACAAAGTCACCGGCAAGCGCGTCACTTTCGCGGCCTTTCCGTGGCGCTGGAAGAAGGGCGACGGGTGCATTGTCCGCTTGGTGGCAATCGTTGATCCCAACGGCACCTTTCGGATCGAGACCGGCAAAGACAACGACTGACAAGCATTGCGGGACGGGCGCATCGCCCGTCCCGCAAACATGTCGGGTTTAAACCGGTCGATGCAAGAGGATCTCAAATGGACATCACCCGCCTGGCCCATGCCGAGGCCTATATCGCCCCGAAGCACTACGACATGCGTTCACTAAGACTGCAGGGGTTTGATGCAAGCAGTGCTGATTTCGCATGGACAGGCCTTTCCTATTTTCTGCCCGGCGGCGGTGCGGAGATGGACTCGGGCCCGCTCGGCAAGATCTATGTCGTTATCGAAGGTGAAGTGACGATCGAGCTCGGCTCTGGCGAGGCACACGTCCTTGGTAAGCTCGACAGTTGCTTCATTCCCGGCGGCGAAGCGCGCGCGGTGCGCAACGACGGCAACAATGTAGCGGCCATGCTGGTCGTCATGCCCTATCCGAAAGATGCATCATGAGCCTTCCTCAGATTAACACCGCCAGCCTGTTTGACGTTGCCGGCAAATCGGCAATTATCGTCGGTGCCACCGGTTCGTTTGGTAAGGTTGTCTGTGCCACGCTTGGCAATACTGGTGCGCGACTGACCATAACCGCTGGTAGCAAGGATGAACTTGAGGCGCTTCGCATCGAACTGGTAAATGCAGGTATCGAAGCCGCCACCGTGAACTTGAGACCCAACAGCGAAGCAGACTGCCAGTCAATCGTCGACGCTGCGGTGGCCGCATACGGTGGAGTCGACATCCTTGTCGTAGCGTCCGGCATGAACGACGTTGGAATGATTGGCGATCTTACGCCCGATCGCTTCCAGAAGGTGATGCTCGCCAACGTCGATGGAGCTTGGCTAATTGCTCGTGCCGTGGGCCAGCAGATGATCGCACAGGGCCGGGGCGGTAAGGTCGTCTTCACCAGTTCTGCACGCGGCAAGCTTGGCCACCCTGCAGGCTATTCCGCTTATTGTACGTCCAAGTCGGCGGTCGATGGGTTGACGAAGGCTTTGGGCTGCGAATGGGGAAAGCACGGCATCACAGTTAATGCCATCGCGCCGACCGTCTTCCGCTCCCCTGTAACGGCTTGGATGTTCGAGGAAAATGAGAACGCGACCGCCGTGCGGAATGGCTTCTTGGCCCGCGTCCCCGTGGGGCGTCTGGGTGAAGCCGAAGATCTGGCAGGGCCGCTGCTGTTCCTGTGCAGCCGCGCGTCGGATTTCCACACGGGCCACATCGTCTACGCTGACGGCGGCTACACGGCTGGTTGAGCCATGACCAAGATCACTATCGCTGTTATCGGCGGCGGGCTCATGGGGGCCGGCATAGCCCAGGTATTTGCCGCAGCAGGGCACAAGGCGGCGGTCCATGAGCCATTCGACGCGGTCCGCGAGACACTGATCGAGCGCATTCGTGCCGGTCTTGTCCAGGTAGGTGATAATCCCGCGCTCGCTGACAATGTGAGCGCGACCGCCGATCTTGCCGAAGCGGTTCGCGAGGCCGCGTTCATTACTGAAGCTGCGCCCGAAAAGCTCGAGTTGAAACGTTCGATCTTCGCGAAGCTGATCGAACTGGCGCCTGCCGATGCGATACTTGCCAGCAATAGTTCGGTCATGCCGATCGGCTCGATCGCCGCAGGTCTGCCAAGCGCGGAACGGATCGTTGGTACACACTGGTGGAATCCGGCCGTGCTGATCCCGCTGGTCGAAGTGATCCAGGGTGCGGAAACGTCCGATGCGACCGTCGCGGCGACAATGGACCTGCTCGCAAGTGTCGGCAAGAAGCCGGCCCACGTTAAGAAGGACGTCGCCGGCTTTGTCGCGAACCGGCTCCAGCATGCCTTGTGGCGCGAGGCGATCGCAATGGTTGCCGACGGCATCTGCGATGCAAAGACAGTCGATGACTGCGTCAAGAACAGCTTCGGCCTGCGCTTGCCCGTCCTCGGTCCGCTCGAGAATGCCGATCTGGTTGGGATCGAACTCACGCGCGACATCCATCGCACGATCATTCCCGAACTGAACCGCGATAGTACGCCCAGCCCTTTGCTCGACACGATGATCGCGGCAGGCAAGCTGGGCTTCAAATCGGGCGAAGGCTTCCAGCGCTGGAGCGAAGCCGACCAGGCCGCGTTGCGCCAGCGACTGGTCGATCACCTGGTCGCGGCGCGGCAGGCGGCCGGGGAATGACCCCGGCGCGGCGTCAGGAACTGAAAGTCGTTGCGCTGATGGCGCTCGGCTTCGGCTTGGTCGGGATCGATCGCTTCCTGATCTCGCCGCTGTTTCCGACCATCGCTCGCGAGCTCAACCTCGATTACTCCGACATCGGCACGATTGCCGGTGTATTGGCCCTGGCATGGGGTGTCGCGGCGCTGGTGATGGGTAACCTGTCAGACCGAATTGGCCGTCGCAAAGTGCTGACCGGTGCGCTGATCCTGTTCTCACTGCTGATCGGTGCGAGCGGGCTGGCAACCGGTCTTATGGGGCTGGTTCTGGTCCGTGTGGTCATGGGCTTTGCGGATGGCGCCTATACCCCGCCCAGCATATCCGCGACACTCGAAGCCTCGCCGCAGAAGCGGCATGGCCTCAATATCGGCATCCAGCAGATGATGCTCCCGCTGGCCGGGTTGGCACTGGCCCCTTGGCTGGTCGGCCTATTGCTGCCGCATATCGGCTGGCGTTACATCTTCGTCCTCTTCGCCTTGCCCGGGTTACTGCTGGCAATGCTGGTTTGGATGCATCTGCCCGAACAGGCAGCCCCTGACCAGGAACGCACCACCTTTGAGGACTGGAGAAAGGTTCTTGCCTATCGCAACATCCGCCTGCTGATGGCGCTAATGCTGTGCTGGCTGACCTGTCTGATCACCACCAGCGCGCTGATGCCGAGCTATCTGGTCGATTTCCATCTTCTCACCGATGCGCAGATGGGCGGCATCATGGCCGCCATCGGCATCGGAGCGACGATCGGCACCCTGGCGCTTCCGGCGCTGTCCGATTTCACAGGCCGCAAACCGGTGATGATCGGTTCGACCATAGGGGTTGCGGGATCGCTGTGGATGCTGGCGCACACAGGCAATGACCCGGCGATGCTGTTCATGTGGCTGGGCGCCGTCCACCTCTTCAACAACGCCTGCATCACTCTGACCGTCGGCCCCATCTGCGCAGAGACCGTGCCTCCCTCACTCATGGCGACAGCCACTGGCGTCGTGATCGCTTGCGGTGAACTGGGCGGCGGCGGACTCGCGCCGATCATTGCAGGCCAAGTGGCCGATCGTTTCGGCATCGAGCACATCCTATGGCTGCCGCTTGGCGCCATGGGTGTTGCGCTGGTGCTGACCCTATTCCTCAAAGAAACACGCTGGAGCGCCAATCATGTCCAATAAAGTTATCATCACTTGCGCCATCACTGGTGGCATCCATACCCCAACACTATCAGATGCCTTGCCCTACAAACCGGCTGATCTTGCCCATCAGGCAATCGAAGCGGCCGAAGCCGGGGCGGCGATCCTCCACATCCACGCCCGTGATCCCGAGACGGGGGCACCTACTGGCAGCCCGGACGTCTACCGTCAGTTCTTGCCGATCATCAAGCAGGGCACTGACGCGGTCATCAACCTGACCACTGGCGGAAGCCCGGACATGAGCCCCGAAGACCGGCTCGCGGGCGCACTGGCCTTCTCGCCAGAAATGTGTTCGCTCAACATGGGCTCGATGAACTTTTCGTTCCACGACATGGGCCGCAAGGTGAAGGAATGGAAGTTTGCCTGGGAGGATCAGTACATCCTCGATTCTGAAAAATTCATCTTCCGCAACACTTTTGCCGATATACGTAGAAATTATGAACTGCTGAGCGATCACGGTACGCGGTTCGAGCACGAATGCTACGACATTGGTCACCTTTACAATCTAGCCTATTTCTTCGACAAGGGCATCGCCAAACCTCCATTCTTTATTCAATCTATCTTCGGCATTCTTGGGGGCATTGGGGGCGATCTCGACAATGTGATGTTTATGAAGCGCACCGCCGACCGGCTGTTCGGTCACGACTATGTCTGGTCAGTCCTCGGCGCTGGAAAGTACCAGATGCCAGTCTGCACAATGGCAGCCCAGCTTGGCGGTAATGTGCGGGTCGGGCTCGAAGATAGCCTCTTCATTGGCCGCGGCACGCTTGCATCGTCCAATGCCGAGCAGGTCCGTAAGATCGTTCGCATCCTTGCCGAGCAAGGCCTTGAGCCTGCTACCCCTACAGAGGCGCGCGAATTGCTCGCCTTGAAAGGAGCAGACCGGACTAAGATCTGACGAACGCAAGAGGCAAGTGATTTACCGTTATCAAGGTATCATCCATATGCAAAAGCGTTCGCCTCAGGCGCCGATAATAAAGCTACTGTCCGGCCCGTTGATGTTTCTGGCTGCAAACCTCTTTGCTGATGACGCGAAGGCTCAGCAATACGATAATACGGATTTGGCAAAGCTTGACGCCGATGATGACACACCCATCGTGGTCTTCGGCCGGGGTGAGGCCAAGATCGGCGTGGCGCACGCGGCTAGCGAGGGCACCGTGGCCGGGGGCGACCTCCTTGTGCGCCCCTTGCTGCGCGTATCGGAACTGCTCGAGGCCGTTCCCGGCATGATCGCTGCCCAACCTTCGGGCAGTGGCAAGGCCGGCCAGTAGTTCCTGCGAGGCTACAACCTCGATCATGGGTCCGATTTCACGACCTATGTTGATGGCGTGCAGATGAACTTT
>CAJBSR010000314.1 GCA_903958285.1 uncultured Sphingomonadales bacterium | reverse complement strand
GCCGTCTTCTCAATCGGCATCGCCATTGGCTCGGTCGCGATCAACCGGCTGCTCAAGGAAGATGTGTCGGCCCGCTATTCGCCTGCCGCCGTCCTCGTGATGGGCCTGTTCGTCCTTGATTTCTGGTGGACCATCAAGGGCTGGAATCATTCTCATGTCGGGCTTTATGACTGGAAAGAGTTCCTCGCCATCGGCCGCGCCGATCATCTGATGATCGATCTGCTGGGCATTTCGGTGTTCGGCGGCATGTTTGTCGTGCCGCTTTACGCTTTCCTGACCACCACCGTATCCAAGGCCGACACGGCGAAGACCGTCGCTGCCAACAACATCGTCAATTCAGGCGCGATGGTGGTGGCCGTGCTCTCGCTCGGCGCCATGACGTCCCTTGGGGTGACCATCGAAGACACGCTGGTTCTGATCGCCGCCTCGTGCGTCATTTCAGCTTGGATCGCCTGGAAGTTAAACAAACTCTGCGACTAGGGCGGTCATTTGACCGTCAGTTCATCTTTCTCCACCCATTCAGGATAGAAGCTCGGCTCCCGCGCGGACCATGCAGACGACGTGGCATCCGCTTCGCTCATCGATTTGAGCAGCATGCGACGCAGGCTCGGATGGAGGCTCGGCAGGCTGGCAGCGGCGCAAAAGGCGGCGGACAGCCAAGGCCGTATCGTCGCGCCCAGCAACCGCTCATAGAGGAAACGGAAGGTCGCATAAGACGTCAGCCGACCCTGTGCGAGGTCAAACTCGCTGAGCCGGACCAGCGCGCCAAAGAAGATTGGGTCGGCGCCCAGTCCCAGATCTTCCGGCACATGGGCGCGAACCTCGGCAAGAGCGGCATAACAGACCAATTGCTTTTGGATGCTCACACGCTCTTCAGCTTCCCGCGACCAAATTTCCATCGCCTCGGTGCGGTGAAAGGCAACATCCAAAGACCGACGGATGTAACGCTGGGCCGCCGCTGGAAAGGCGGCGAACTCCTTCATTTCATCAAGTGCCCGTGCGCCGGCGCTGTGTCGTGACCTTGAAGCCATGAGGCAAATCCCCTGTGGTTGCGGGACAGACGATGGACTGTGGCTGGTTATCAGTTGGTTAATCCCAAGGAGCCTCTTGATCCGCATCGACGAGCGTCTGGTTCATTTCGACCAAATCCATGGAAATGTCGCTTTGGTCGTTTATGGTGACCCGATGGACTTCCCGATGGAGCGCACGCCTGAGGCCGAACGCAGGCTCGACAATATCGTCGTTTTCGCCTCCATCTTGGGCTTCTGGCTGTTTTACGTGGGCATCGTCACGGCGCGTGCCGCCATCCTCGACTTCCCGATGCAGGGCGAACTACTGACGCGACGGCTGATCGTGTCTGGCATCGGGGTGCTGGTGACGATCCTGTTATGGCAGCTCGTCCGTCTGCTGGATCGGCGCCCGCTCGGCACACGGATCGCGGCGGCCATGTTGATCGCAGTGCCGGCCGCCATCAGCATTGCCGCCATCAACTACTACTTTTTCAACGTCTACGAACCGATCGACCTTCTGGACGAGAAGATGCCGAAAGACCCGTCGCGCCTTCATTATTTGAAGGAAATCGCCGAACTGTCGATTGCGCGCTACTTCTTCCTCGTCGCCTGGTCGTCCTTCTATCTGGCATTGACCTTTGCCAAGGATGTGGGGGCAAGTGAACGTCGCGCTGCCGCATTCGCCCTAGCCGCCCAACAGGCAGAGCTTCGGGCATTACGCTATCAGGTCAATCCGCATTTCCTGTTCAACACGCTCAATTCCTTAAGTTCACTCGTCATCACCGGCCGCAACAAAGAAGCCGAAGCGATGATCATGAACCTTTCGACCTTCTTCCGCAGCAGCCTGTCCGGCGATCCGACCGTTGATGTGCCGCTGGAAGATGAAATTGCCCTGCAGCGCTTATACCTCGACATTGAGGCCATCCGCTTCCCCAAACGTCTTGAGGTTCAAATCACCCTCCCCGCCGCCCTGCGGGACTGGCCAGTGCCCGGCCTCATTCTTCAACCTATTGTTGAAAATGCCATCAAACACGGCGTGGCACGGACTACGGACAAGGTGACCGTCACCATAGATGCGCACGCAATGGGCGACCAGTTGGTCGTCACGATCACCAATGACGGCGCGACAGGCACAACGCCGGACGGAAACGGATCGGGCATTGGTCTATCGAACGTCCGTAGTCGCCTTTCTGCCCGCTTTGGCGCGGCCGCAACCATGATCGTGGATCGCCCCGACGACGCCCATTTCCGCGTCACCCTCACCTTGCCAAGGGGGACCCATGCCTGATCCCTTAGTGCTACGCACCTTGATCGCCGATGACGAACCATTGGCGGTGGAACGCATCCAGCTACTCTGTTCCGAAATTCCGGGCCTCGTGCTTGCCGGCACAGCCAGCGATGGCGGTGCGGCCATCCGGATGGCGCAGGCCTTATGCCCCGATCTCATCCTGCTCGACATTGCTATGCCCGATGGAGACGGCATTTCCGTCGCCCGCCGCATCGCCGAGGAGTGGGACAAGACAAAAGGTCCTCCCCCTGCCATCATCTTCGTGACCGCCTTTGATGGCTTTGCGGTGGAAGCGTTTGACCTGTCCGCTGTCGACTATCTTCTAAAGCCGGTCGCCCCCGAACGGCTGGCCCGTGCCGTGGACCGGGTGCGGGAACGGCGCGCCGTCTATGCGGCTCCGCCGACACCGGTCACTGATTATGTGAAGGAATTCTGGGTCCCGCATCGCAGCGAGATGATCCGTGTCGCGGCATCCGACATTGAACGGATTGATGCCGAGCGGGATTATGTGCGCCTGCATAGCAGCGGACGGAATTTTCTGCTCCACCACACAATGGCGGGACTGGATACCCGGCTCGACCCGGAGATGTTCATCCGCCTGCACCGTTCGGTCATTGTCCGGCGGGATCGCATCCGCAGCCTCGGCCATGATCGTGCAGGGGCATGGCATGCCGAACTGGTCGATGGTGAGACCGTCCGGATCGGCCGTACCTATCTGCAATCCGCCAAAGATATGCTGCGCCGCTGAGCGCGGGCGCCATTCAACGCAAAAAAGAGGCGGCTGCCGGGATGGGACAGCCGCCTCGCCTCTTGGGGAGGGTCTGGTTAGGAAACGGCGCGCGCCTTGTTGGCGATGGCTGCCAGCCGGGCCGGTTCTGCCGACGAGCGGACTTCTGACAGGCATTTGGTGATGGAGGCGCGCCGCGACAAATCACGTTCGTTGTCGACACTGCCGCAGATCTGGCGGCCGGCAGCTGCGATGCGGCGATTGAAAACACGTTGACCATCGGCGCTGGAGAGGTCGAGATCAGCGAAGTGGACGGGGACCGAAACGGTTTCGGCCATGGCCGGGATCGGGGACAGGATCGCAAGGGCGATGACGGCAGATTTGATCTTGTTGGCGTTGAACATGGGGGGACTCCTTAAAAATCAACATCGGGTTGCACATCTGCCAACGTCCCTTCCGATCCCCCACCGGATTGGGATGATAAGCAGTGCGGGCGGACCGTCTTCTGGCTGGGATGGAACCATCAGGTCCGCCGCGCAGTCACTGGATAGGCGAACCCGCACCCGCCCGTCGCGCGCTGCTCGACGAGACGACAATGCCCCGCAACGAACGCCAAAATGGCACGACAAACGACCGGAATGGTTCGACGGGCGACGTAAATGCTATGGCGTTAACCCGCCTTCACAGGAAATTAACCTAATTTGGATAGCTCTCCCCCGACTGAATTGAGGGGAATCCAATGCGTAAGATCCTGATCCTTCTTGGCACCACAGCTTTGGCTGCATGCAGCGGCGGTGGCCCGACGACCGTTGGTGGCGCAGCTGTCACAGGCGGTGGCGGTGCAGGCGCGACCAATCCGCATACCTTCGTCAACCCGACCGATCCAAAGACGTATCAGGCAACGGGCGGCGTCCAGTCCTATGCATTCTCGACCACCCCGGGATCAGAGCAGTACAACCAGCTTTATGCTGGCGACGCCAATACCGCGCGCGACAATGGATATCAGATCACTTACAATCCCCGTGACGGCATTTTTGATCTTGCTTTGAAAGCCACCAAAGCCAACGTCGATATTTCAACGCGCTTTCAGGACCCGGCACACCGCACAGCATTTGGCGGCGCGAGCGAGCCCCAATCGGGCACGCCCAACCTGACGACAAAGGGTGTCATCTACTTCCAGAACGGAAGCGGATCAGGCGTCTTCAACACCGATGGCTATACTTCGCAAACCCAGACATTCTTTTACCAAAAGCCAGGCACGACGACGAAATATGTGACCTACGCAGGCTTCATCCGCAACAGAATCGTGCAGTCCAACAAGGACAATGGAGCCGGTGGCACCTTCCTGCAGACCGATTATGACCGCAACCGTGGCGTCTTCGCCTTTGGGGAACGCTCGTCCAGCAATGCTGTTCCGAAATCAGGCACCGGCACGTTCACCGGCCAGATGCTTGGGTCTTTGATCTACAACCCGTTGTTGGACATTGATCCCAGCACCCCATCCTTCTTCCAATGGATGGATGGCACGTCGACAACCACGGTCGACTTCGGCGCAAACACCTTCACTCTTGCTCTGGCAGGCACGCTTGGTGCCCCGCAATTTGACCTTCATTCGTCTCAGATTGCCCAATTGTCGGCGGGTGCGACCTTTGCCGCTGCCGGTTCAGGGCGAGTTGATCTTGTGAATGCAGGCGGTTTCCTCGGCCAGATCAACAGTGCCTCACTCTCCTTTGGCGGGATCACCAACAATCTCGTCATTGCCGGCTCCAGCATCGACGGCGCCTTTTATGGACCGGCCGCGCAGGAAGTTGGCGGCGGTTTCCGTATTGTCGGTGGCACGCCGGATCAGCGTATCGACATTCTCGGCGTCTTCACTGGCGCGCGCTAAGCAGGATGCGCCTCATGCGCAGCTTGGCAGGTCTGATCGGCCTGACGGTAGCGGTGTTCGCATCGCCCGTCATGGCCGACACGACCAACGCCCACACCTCTTCGTGTGACGGAACCCAATGCACCTATCGGGTCACAGCTGAACAGATGCTGGCAGAGGCGGACCGTTTGGTCTCCCTCCACCAATTTGCGGATGCAGCGCCACTGCTAAAAGCGCTGGAAGCCACACCCAAATACGCGATGGAGCGCCGGTTCCTGCAAGGTTATTCAGCCATTGAGCAGGGCCAGCTGGACGAAGCCATCGGGCTTTTTCGCGCCGTCCTTGTCGACCACCCCGAACAGACCCGCGTCCGGCTAGAGCTTGCCCGTGCGCTTCAGATGAAGGGCAAATATGGCAGCGCCGATCATCACTTCCGGCTGGCCCAAGAAGACAAAAATCTGCCAGACGAGGTCCTCCGCACCATCCGCACGACGCGGGGCTTACTGCGGGATCGTCGCAGCTTTGATTTGACGGTGGACGTTGGCCTGGCGCCGGACAGCAACATCAACAATGGCACCAATGCCGAATCCGTGGACGTCAACTTTGGCGGGTTTATGATCCCGCTCACCCTCAATACCACCGCGCGGCAGCGATCCGGCATCGGGCAAAGCATGGTCGTCAGCAGTTCTTATCGCACGCGCCTGTCAGCCAACACAAAGCTG
>CAJBSR010000313.1 GCA_903958285.1 uncultured Sphingomonadales bacterium | reverse complement strand
TTAGGCTTTGCCCGTCGTGCGGATGGCCGCGAGCTGTTCAGTAAGTGGCAAACTGCCGAGATAGGCATCGAGCGCTTCCGTCACGATCTGCTGGGCAGAGCGGTGGCTCAACGCACAGGCCAGCCGCAATTGCAGATGACGGTCGGCATCCAGCCGCAGCGTGAACGCCGCCTTCCCGCGCGATCCCGGTGCCGCACGGTTGGCAACACGCGGAGCTGGCTTCGGCACGAATGCAGGCGCCACAGTTTCAGGCTCTGGTGCTGCAAAGACTGGCGTCGGAGCAGATGTGTCACGTTCCAAAGCGCGCTGCTGCAGCACGACTTCAGGCACCGAAGTTTCGACTTGATCCAGATCCACCTTAGCTGAAATCGGAGCGACCTGCGGCGACACCTCAGGTGCGTCATGCGATACGGCCATCGGTGACAGACCGGCGCGACCAGCCTGACCCGGCGTGTAATCCGAATCTTGGCCCATGTCGTTCCAGCCCAAATCCTCCAGAGCATTGGTTTCGGCCGCGCCCGAAGCCGTCGCTTCGGTCATCATAGACATCATGCCCTGACGGCGCATGGCAGGCGCTGCCTGACCTTTGCGGGCCAGAAGATTGGAAGAAAGGGAAGCCAAAGGCTTGGGTTCGTTCATCGTCGGTCTCCCTTACTGGGTGACGCGACGGCCGAAGCCGCCTGTGACCGAACGCTGAAAGCCCGGAGCCGTCCCGACGCCGGGGGCACTGAACACCGTACGACGGAAGTTCTTTTCCAGACGGTCTGAAATATAGGTCCACAGCTCGCGGACTTCGCCGGCAGAACGACCATTGGGGTCGACTTCCATCACCGTACGACCGTCGATCATCGAGGCTGCATAATCGGTGCGATGGTGGAGCGTGACCGGGGCGACCGTGCCATGCTGCGACAGCGCGACGGCGGCTTCATAAGTAATCTTGGCCTTGGGCGTCGCTGCGTTGACGACGAAGATCAAAGGCTTGCCTGCACGATCGCACAGATCGACCGTGGCGCCCACGGCGCGCAAATCGTGCGGGCTTGGGCGGGTTGGAATGACGATCAGTTCGGCGACCTGGATCACGCTCTGGATCGCCATGGTGATGGCGGGCGGGGTATCAATGACGGCGAGGCGGAAGCCTTGCTGGCGCAGAACTTCCAGATCGGAAGCCAAGCGGGCAACTGTAGTCTGGGCAAAAGCGGGCAGTTCTGCCTCGCGTTCGTTCCACCAATCGGCCAGCGACCCTTGCGGATCAATGTCGATCAGAACGACCGGGCCTGCACCCGACAATTGCGCCTGCACGGCGAGATGGCCTGACAGAGTTGTCTTACCCGACCCACCCTTTTGTGACGCCAACGCGAGAACGCGCATAGATTGGACCCCCGGTCATGAATAACTGTTCCTGCATCCCTGCCATGGGGGTGGCTAAATTTAGGTTAACGCTGTGGCGGCAATTTGCGCCGCCATGGACATAAGCCCAATTCAAGCAAGGGTAAGGCGACGTTAAGGCTATTTCGTATAGCTATCTCCAAACCACGCGTATCGGGGGATTGAAGATGAGATTAACTTTGTCGGCGGCGCTGTGTGCGGCGGTCATGATTGTGCCTGTAACTCAATCATTTGCGCAATCCCGCCAAGCGTCGGCCCAACCGTTGCAGACCAACGATGTCAAACGCGGCGTCGAAGCGTGGGAATCGGGTGATTACGCGACCGCTGTAAAACTTTGGCGTCCGCTGGCCATCAAAGGCGATGCCGATGCGCAATTTAATTTGGCACAAGCCTACCGCTTTGGCCGCAGTGTTCCGGTGGACATGAAAGCAGCAGAGGATTGGTATCGCCGCGCAGCAGCGCAGGGCCATCTTCAGGCCGAAGACAATCTGGGACTGATCATGTTCCAGAATGGTGACCGGCAGAACGCGATGCCGATGGTCCGCCGCTCGGCCAACCGCGGTGATCCGCGCGCGCAGTATGTTCTGGCAACGTCCCTGTTCAACGGCGACTTTGCTGAAAAGGACTGGACGACGGCCTACGCCCTGATGACGCGCGCGTCGGCGACGGGCCTTGCCCGGGCTTCTTCCAGCCTGGCGCAGATGGACAAGTTCATTCCCCTCGAACAACGGCAAAAGGGTCTGGCCCTTGCCCGCGATATGGAATTGGCCAGCAGCCGACCGAAGTTGGCGGCGGTTGACCCCATTCCAGCGCCACTTCCGCCTGTGAGCGTCCAGCCGATGAAGCCGGACATGCCCGCACCTGTGCGTACAGCACCGGTCTCGCAATCACGCGCGCCGCTGATGACTTCAAGCCGCAGCGCGCTGCCGCCGCCGCGTCGCGCTGTATCGCCTGCGGAACGCCCTGCCCAATTGCCGGTGGAGGCAGCGCCTGAGCCGCAGTGGCAGGGCCCTGCGCCCGCCGCCAATGAGCCGGAGCCGGAGCCGGATTACAGCATGCCTGCTTATGAAGCGCCGACTTATGAAGAACAGCCCCGGCCAGTCCGTGTCCCGCCGCGCGCAGTTCCGCCGAAACAGGTCGCGCCAAAGCCTAGCGTTGCAAAAGCGCCTGCGCCAAAGGCCAAGCCGATTGCCGGCAAGGGTTGGCGCGTCCAACTGGGTGCCTTTAGCGAGGAGAGCAAGGCGAAGGCACAATGGAGCCAGCTCAAAGGACGGATTTCCGGACTTGGTGGCCTCCAGCCTTATCTGGTCAAAGCGGCAAGCATAACCCGTCTACAGGCCGGACCCCTTGCCTCCCGTGCCGATGCGGATCGGGTCTGCAAGTCAGCCCAAGCAGCGGGACAGGGTTGCTTCCCCATCGCACCGTAAAGTCGGCGGAAGCTTAGTCCGCGCAGGCCCAGGCGCTGCGCGGATAGCCCATTGCGTAAAGGATGGCCGTCAGGTCGCCATGGTCCACCCGGGCCGCGGCGGCCGCGGCTGTTTTCGGCTTGGCGTGATAGGCCACGCCCAGTCCCGCCGCCTCAATCATGGGGATGTCATTCGCCCCGTCACCCACAGCAAGGCTGGCGGAGGAGCGAAGTTCATAAGCGGACAAAGTATCGATCAACGTCTTCCGCTTGGTTTGAGCGCCGACGATGTCGCCCTCAACCTGTCCGGTCAGCATGCCGTCCCTGATCCCAAGGCGATTGGCGATGGCCTTGTTGAAACCGATTTCTGTCGCAACGGGATCGGCAAAGCGGGTGAAGCCGCCTGACACAAGGATCGCCATACCGCCATGGGCGCGGATCGTCTGCACCAATGCGCGTGCGCCGGGCATAATGACGACGCGCTCGACAAGGCATTGGTCGATGACATTCTCAGACAACCCTTTGAGCAAGGCCACGCGGCTGCGCAGCGCCTCTTCAAAGTCGAGTTCCCCGCGCATGGCGCGTTCCGTGACTTCGGCGATCTGCGGCTTGATGCCGGCATAGTCGGCCAATTCATCGATGCACTCAATGGTGATCATCGTCGAATCCATGTCCGCGACAATCAATTTGCGCGCGCGGTCGGCCGTCTTTTGGACGATGGCATCGGTGCGATCAAAGGCGCCCTCAACGGCGGCGCGGACGGCGGCGGCGTCTCCCGTAAACGCCACATCCAGCGCCTTGCCGTCTTCAATCCAGCCGGACGACAGGACCGAAGCGCCGCTTTGTGCCACGCGGTCTGCAGCGGTTGAAATATCACCTGCATCAAACCGGTCTGCTGCTATGAGCGTCGCTGTGAACATGGAACCATCCAAAAAGCCTGAGACGGTGGCGCTCATTGCAGGGCCGACGGCCAGCGGCAAGTCCGCATTGGCGCTGCGCCTTGCAGAATTGACGGGCGGCATCATCATCAACGCCGATGCAAGCCAAGTTTACAAGGACTTGCGGATCGTTTCAGCGCGGCCAAGCGCGGAAGAAGAATCGCGTGCGCCACATCGGCTGTTCGGCCATCTGGATGGTGCCACCGCCTGTTCTGCTGCCCAATGGGCCTCGGAGGCCAAAGCCGAGATTGCGGCAGCCCATGCACAAGCGCGGCTGCCGATCTTGGTCGGCGGCACCGGCATGTATCTGCGCACACTGCTCGAGGGTATTGCGCCGGTGCCGGACATTGACCCCGTCATTCGTGCCGAAGTCCGCGCACTCCCCGTTTCCGAAGCGCGACACTGTCTATTGGCCGAAGATCCCGAAGCAGCCGCCCGCCTTGATGCCAATGACAGCACCCGCATTGCCCGCGCCTTGGAAGTGGTGCGCTCCACCGGTCGGCCGATCAGGGACTGGCAAGCCGACCTTGTGGGCGGCATTGGCGATCAGATCCGGCTGGTTCCTGCCGTGCTTCTGCCCCCGCGCGCATGGCTCTATGAGCGTTGCGACCGTCGGTTTGAAGCCATGCTGGACACAGATGGGCTCGCGGAGGTTGAAGCCCTGATGGCGCGGAACCTTGACCCTGATCTGCCGGTGATGCGCGCTATTGGCGTTCCCGACATTGCCGCCTTCCTCTCCGGTGCGCTTTCCCGCGATGCAGCAATCAAACAGGGCCAAACAGCCACACGCCAATATGCAAAGCGCCAGTTTACGTGGTTCCGAAACCAGCCTCCGCCCGAGTGGCTGCGGGTGGAGAGCGAATTAGATAACGTCAAGATTGATGAATTTGCAATAAAATTACGTGATATGGCGTTGACATATTAGTTTGTTATTCGTAGGGCGCCCGCCTTGCGAAAATCCTGCCGCAGTGCAACAGGGCGCCGCTGGCAAGCTGGGAAGATAGAAATGCCGAAGGAACAGTCTGGAGCCAATATCCTCGTCGAGGCGCTATGCGATCTCGGGGTTGAGGTCATTTTTGGCTATCCCGGCGGCGCTGTGCTGCCGATTTACGACGCTCTGTTCCAGCAGAAGCGCATCCGCCACATCCTCGTCCGCCATGAACAGGCCGCCACCCATGCCGCCGAAGGCTATGCCCGCGCGACCGGCAAGCCGGGTGTTGTCCTCGTCACCTCGGGCCCCGGCGCGACCAATGCGGTCACCGGCATCACCGATGCATTGATGGACTCCATTCCGATGGTGGTCATCACCGGTCAGGTTGCGACGCACCTCATCGGTTCTGACGCGTTTCAGGAAGCCGATACCGTGGGCATCACGCGCCACTGCACCAAGCATAACTATCTGGTGAAGTCGCCTGAAACGCTGGGCAACGTGATCCACGAAGCGTTCCACATCGCAACGACGGGACGTCCCGGCCCTGTTGTCGTCGACATTCCAAAGGACGTGCAGGTCGCCACCGCGCCATATAAAAAGCCGGGCACGATCAATCACGCAAGCTATCGCCCCCAAATAAAGGGCGACATCAAGCTGATCGAAGCGGCGGTCGAGATGCTTGCCGCTGCCGAACGGCCGATCCTTTACACGGGCGGTGGCATCATCAATTCGGGTCCGGCCGCAAGCCAGATCCTGCGTGAGCTCGCCCGCATCACCGGCGCCCCTGTTACCTCCACGCTGATGGGCCTTGGCGCCTATCCGGCGTCGGGTGAGGCTTGGCTCGGTATGCTGGGTATGCATGGCACCTATGAAGCCAATTGGGCGATGAACCAGGCCGACCTCATCGTGTGCCTCGGCGCACGTTTTGATGACCGCGTCACGGGCCGTCTGGATGCCTTTGCGCCTAAGGCAAAGAAAATCCACGTCGATATCGACCGTAGTTCGATGAACAAAACCGTTCGTGTTGACCTGCCCATCGTCGGCGATGTCGGCCACGTGATGGAAGACATGGTCAAGGTCTGGAAAGCACGCCAGCACACCAAGGCCGATCTGTCAGCCTGGTGGACGCAGATCGACGAATGGCGCGCCAAGAAGTCGCTGTCTTACCCGCCGTCGACGACTGAAATCATGCCACAGGCCGCCGTTCAGGCCCTGTGGAATGCCACGCACAAGAAGAACCCGATCATCACCACAGAGGTCGGTCAGCATCAGATGTGGGCGGCACAGCATTTCCATTTTGAATCACCGAACAAGTGGCTGACATCGGGTGGCCTTGGCACGATGGGCTATGGACTGCCTGCGGCCATCGGCGCGCAGTTGGGCAATCCCAATGCGCTTGTCATCGACATTGCCGGTGAAGCGTCCATCCAGATGAACATTCAGGAACTGGCGACAGCGACGCAATATCGCCTGCCGGTCAAGATTTTCATCCTCAATAATGAATATATGGGCATGGTCCGCCAGTGGCAGGAACTGACCTATTCCAGCCGTTATTCCGAAAGCTATTCGGACGCCCTGCCTGACTTTGTGAAGTTGGGTGAAGCTTATGGCTGGAAAGGCATCCGGATCGAAACGCCTGATCAGTTGGAATCGGGCATCGCCGAAATGCTGGCCTATGACGGGCCGGTGATTGTGGACTGTCTGGTCGCTAAGGTCGCCAATTGCTTCCCGATGATCCCATCGGGCGCATCCCATGTTGAAATGATCCTCGCTGACGATCAGGTGTCAGGCGAACTGGACGACGAAGCGAAGGCGCTGGTTTAATGCACATCAAAGAAGGCCTGAAAGAGCGTCATACGCTCTCCGTTACCGTCACGAATGAGCCCGGTGTGCTTGCGCGCATCGCAGGCATGTTCACAGCGCGTGGCTACAATATCGAAAGCCTGACGGTGGCTGATATCACCGAGGATGACTCGATCAGCCGCATCACCATCGTGACAGCGGGCACGCCCGCTGTCATCGAACAGGTCGTCGCGCAGCTGGACCGCATGGTGCCCGTTCATAAGGTGACGGACCTTACCCTGCTGGGCGATCATGTGGAGCGTGAGCTCGCGTTGGTGAAGGTGGCCGGAACCGGTGATCACCGCATTGAAGCGTTGCGCCTTGCTGAAGTTTTCCGCGCGAACGTTGTCGACACGACAATTTCGAGCTTTGTTTTTGAAGTCACAGGCGCATCGACCAAGATCGACCGCTTTGTGGAACTCATGAAAGAAATCGGCCTCGTCGAGGTCGCCCGCACCGGCATTGTCGCTATGGCGCGGGGCAAGGAAGCCATTTGATTTGAATGCCCCTCCCGGCGGGCGGGGATGAGTTTGAAGGGAAGAATTGAAATGCGCGTTTATTATGACCGTGACGCTGATCTGAAGCTGATCGAAAACAAGAACATCGCCATCGTCGGCTATGGCAGCCAGGGCCATGCCCATGCCCAGAACCTGCGCGACAGCGGCGTCAAGAACGTTGCCATCGCCCTGCGTGCCGGTTCGGCGACCGCGGCCAAGGCTGAAGGCGCTGGCTTCAAGGTTCTGTCGAACAAGGAAGCCGCTGCTTGGGCCGACATCATCATGATCCTCGCGCCCGACGAACATCAGGCGGCGATCTGGGATGAAGACCTGAAGGGCAACATGAAGCCGGGTGCAGCCCTCGCCTTCGCGCATGGCCTCAACATTCACTTCGGCCTCATTGAAGCCCCTGCTGACATTGACGTCATCATGATTGCGCCCAAGGGCCCCGGCCACACCGTGCGCGGTGAATATGTGAAGGGCGGCGGCGTGCCTTGCCTCATCGCCATTCATCAGGATGCATCCGGCAACGCGCATGACGTGGCACTGGCTTATGCATCGGGCGTTGGTGGTGGCCGTTCAGGCATCATCGAAACCAACTTCAAGGAAGAGTGCGAAACCGACCTCTTCGGCGAACAGGCCGTTCTCTGCGGCGGTGTGACCCACCTCATTCAGGCGGGGTTCGAAACGCTTGTTGAGGCTGGTTATGCCCCGGAAATGGCCTATTTTGAGTGCCTCCACGAAACCAAGCTGATCGTCGACCTTCTCTATGAAGGCGGGATCGCCAACATGCGTTATTCGATTTCGAACACCGCCGAATATGGCGACATCAAAACCGGCCCACGCATCATCACGGCAGACACCAAGGCCGAAATGAAGCGCGTTCTGGCCGACATTCAGTCCGGCCGTTTCGTGAAGGACTTTGTGCTTGATAACCGCGCAGGTCAGCCGGAATTGAAGGCCAGCCGCAAGGCCGCCGCTGCGCACCCAATCGAAAAGGTTGGTGCCGAGCTCCGCGCCATGATGCCTTGGATTGCCAAGAACAAGCTGGTCGACAAAGCCAAAAACTAAGCGATTGCTCCCAATTCTTGGAACCATCCAAGAAGAGCTTTCCTTGACTAAACGGGGGGTAGTGCCAACATTGGCGCTGCCCCCCAATCATTTTTGTCGAGGAGTCTTCCCCATGAACAAGTCTTTCCTGCTCGCATTGCCCCTGCTCGCCGCAGCTCCTCTGGTCGCCCAAGGTGGAGCGCCGCAGCTTCCCGGTCAGGTGGACGCGTCGCGCGTCGCAGCCGGAACCTACGCCGTCGACAATCATCACGCCCAGATCCAGTGGACGGTCAACCACTTCGGCTTCAACGACTATTTCGGTATTTTCGGACAGCCGACCGGCAGCCTGACCATCGATCCGGCCAAGCCAAATGATGCCAAAGTCAGCATCACGATCCCCGTCAGCGATCTCGCGACATCACGCGCGGACCTAACCAAGCACATGATGTCCCCGGACTTCCTTGATGCGGCAAAGTTCCCGACCGCCACGTTCGAATCGACCAAGGTTGTGGCCACAGGCAACACGGCGAAGATCACCGGCAACCTGACACTTCTTGGTGTGACCAAACCTGTAGTGCTGGATGCGACCTTCACGGGCGCGGGCAACAACCCGATGAACAAGAAGGCAACAATCGGCTTTCACGGTTCAACGACAATCAAGCGCAGTGACTTTGGCATGGCAAAATATGTGCCGATGGTGGGCGACGATGTGAAAATCGCCATCAGCATCGCTTTTGAGAAGTAAGCTTTCCAAAATCATCGTTTTCAAGGGGCAACTTGACCTTCACGTCAAGTTGCCCCTTGCAACCTAATGGAATTCTGCCAAAATCCCACCAAATGAAAATTAGGGTGGATTGAAATGGCAGTTGAATATGTTGACGTCCTGATTGTCGGTGCCGGTATTTCCGGCATTGGCGCCGCGGTGCACCTGCAAAAGCAGTGCCCCGGAAAGACGTTCGCCATCATGGAGCGCCGCGAGAATTTCGGCGGCACATGGGATCTGTTCCGCTATCCCGGCATCCGCTCTGACTCCGACATGTACACGCTGGGCTTCAGCTTCAAGCCGTGGACCGCGCGCAAGGCGATTGCCGATGCGCCCGCGATCATGGGCTATCTCGGCGAAACGGTTGAGGAATTCGGCCTCAAAAAGAACATCCGCTTCAACCATTATGTGAAGCGCGCGCACTGGTCCTCCGAAGACGCGACATGGACCGTCGAGGGCACGATTGGCGCCGACGGCCAGCCTATGACCATCCGCTGTAACATGCTGCTCATGTGCTCTGGCTATTATAATTATGACAAGGGCTACACGCCCGAATTTGAAGGCCTTGGCGACTTTAAGGGCAAGCTTGTCCATCCGCAGCATTGGCCCGAAAATCTCGACTATAAGGGCAAGAAGGTCATCGTGATCGGCAGCGGTGCAACGGCTGTGACGCTGGTTCCGGCGATGGCCGACAATGGTGCAGGCCATGTCACCATGCTCCAGCGCACCCCGACCTACATGGTCTCCCGCCCCGCCGAAGACGCCTTTGCACTTGGCCTGCGCAAAGTCCTGCCGCCTAAGGCAGCCTATTGGGTCACGCGGTGGCGCAACGTGTTGATGCAGCAGTTCATGTTCAAGCTGCTTCGCAAGAATCCGGAAAAGTCAGCCGAGCGTTTGATCGGTATGGTCAAGGACATGCTGCCCGAGGGCTTCGATGTCGCAAAGCACTTCACCCCGCCTTACAAGCCGTGGGACCAGCGCCTTTGCCTTGTTCCAGACAGCGACTTCTTCAACGCGCTTAAGGATGGCCGCGCGTCCATCGCCACCGACCATATCGACCGCTTCACCGAAAAGGGCATTTTGCTCAAATCCGGCCAAGAGCTGGAGGCGGACATCGTCGTGTCTGCCACCGGCCTCAACATGCAGATGCTGTCGGGTCTTGAAGCCTATGTCGACGGCGTCCCCTTCCATCCGGGGCAGCACATTCTTCACAAGGGCACGATGTACAGCGACGTGCCCAACCTCATCATGTGGTTCGGCTACACCAACGCATCGTGGACGCTGAAGGCCGATCTGACGTCGGAATATGCGTGCCGCGTTATCAATCATCTGGACGCAACGGGCAACAAGATCGCCATCCCGCGCACCCATGGCCAGAAAATCGAAACCGAGAGCTTTGTTGATTTCTCGTCAGGCTATTTCACCCGCGCGGAGAGCCAATTGCCGAAGCAAGGCACGCATTTCCCTTGGAAGCTGCACCAGAACTACAGCAAGGATATCCGGCTGCTGCGCTACGGGGCACTCAACGATGAGGCGATGACCTTTGAAAAGGCGCATAAGGTGGAACGTTCGGCAGACGCCCCTGCCCTACTGGAGGCTGCGGAATAGCACATTCCCCCCAAACCCCGTTTGTGCTGAGCTTGTCGAAGCACTGTTCTTTTTTGCTCGGTGAACAGTAAGGGCAGCCCTTCGACAGGCTCAGGGCAATCGGTCTTTAGGAACGATCACCGCAGCTGCCGGAAGCAGGTCCGCACCTCATTCACATAGAGCTCAGGCTGCTCCCACGCGGCAAAATGCCCGCCCTTGTCCAGCTCATTCCAGTGGATGAGCTGGTGCATGGAGGTTTCCACCCATTTGCGGGTTGGCCGCATGATTTCTTTGGGGAACAGACTGACGCCGGCGGGCAGATGGATATCGCGCGGCGCAAAGCTGCCGAAGCTTTCCCAATAGAGCCGCGCGGAGGATGTCGCATTGTTGGGCAGCCAGTAGAGCATAATGTTGTCGAGCATCTCATCCATGGTCAACGCGCTTTCGGGCGTGCCGTCATTGTCGGTCCAGGACCACATCTTTTCATAGATCCAGGCGGCCTGCCCGACAGGCGAGTCCGCAAGGCCATATCCTAGCGTCTGCGGGCGGGTCGCCTGCTGCTTGGAGTAACCGGAATCCCACTGCTGATAATGTTGCAGTTTAGCGAGCGCCTGCTGCTCGCGCGGGCCGGGATTTTGCAGGTCTTCAGGCGAAGGTCCTGCCATCGGCATGTTCACGTGGATGCCGATGCACCCTTCCGGAGCCTGTGCACCAATGGCGCTGGTGACGGCCGATCCCCAGTCCCCGCCCTGTGCCACCCATCGCGTATAGCCGAGCCGGGCCATCAGCGTCGCCCAAGTCTCTGCAATTTTCTCAACGCCCCAGCCGGTCGTGGTCGGCTTTCCCGAAAATCCGAATCCAGGAAGCGATGGCATGACGACATGAAAGGCATCTGCCGGATCCCCGCCATGCGCCGCAGGAACAGTCAGCGGGCCGATGACCTTCATGAATTCCAAGACCGACCCAGGCCAGCCGTGCGTCACGATCAGCGGCAGCGCATCCGGATTGGGCGATCGGACATGCAGGAAGTGAATGTCGAGGCCGTCAATCTGGGTTTTGAACTGCCCCAGCGCATTGAGGCGGGCCTCACAGCGGCGCCAGTCATAGCCTGTGCGCCAATAATCGACGAGCGCGCGCACCTTGTCGAGCTTGGCACCTTGCGACCAGTCCTCGACCAATTCGGCCTCTGGCCAGCGCACCAGCGACAGGCGATCACGCAGGTCATCCAGTTCGGCCTGATCGACCGCCAGCGTGAAGGGATGAATCTCAGTCATTGTATATGCCTCGCTTGATCGTTCGTTGCTTATGCCAGAGCGGCTTTCGATGCGGCTTCCACCTTTGCGCGGCTTGCGAGCGTCAACGTGGAACTGGCCTTGGCAAGGAGGACGCCTGCACTGTCCTTCAGCGTCCCTTCGGCAAAGGCGGTGCGACGGCCGCTCTGCACCACCCATGCCTCAGCGATGACCAGCCCGGGCCGGGTCGGTGCGAAGAAGGTCACCTTGATCTCAAGCGTCATCGGCACGGCGTCGAGACCCGGTATGCCCATAACGGCGTGCGCCATCGCCGCGTCGATCCAACCGGTGACGAAGCCGCCTTGCACTACGCCGCCCGAATGGCTTTGTTCGGGCGTCGCCATATACTCAAGCGTGGCACGGCCGACCGGATCGATCTCGATAATACGGACCAATCCCATTTCCTTATACAAAGTGTCGGGTGGGCTGTTGGCGTCGCTCATCGGGTTCCTCTCTGGTTGTATTGCAATCTTGTGGCATGAAGAACGGCTGATGCGCAATGAATTGCGCGCAAAACGAGGCTGGACATTCAGATGTCAGCAACGCATAGAACATCCACCATGACACGTCGGTCGGCCCTTCTTCTTCGACTTACGCGCCCTTAGGCGCGTTTGTATCCGCGTGTGCCCTCGCACACCGCGCTGCCTAAGGGACATCAGACCAAACCCAACCGGCCTTTGAAGAGAAGACATCATGCTGCGCAATCCATCGACCAAATATCGCCCTTTCCCGCAGATCAACCTGCCTGACCGTCAATGGCCCAGCCAGACGATCACTAAGGCACCACGCTGGCTCTCCACCGATATGCGCGACGGCAATCAGGCCCTCGTCGATCCGATGGATGCCGAAAAGAAGACGCGCTTCTTTGATCTGCTGCTGAAGGTTGGCCTGAAGGAAATCGAAGTCGGCTTCCCCAGCGCCGGCGCGACCGAATTCGACTTCATCTCCGGCCTTGTCCAGTCCGGCCGCATCCCGGACGACGTCGTCATTCAGGTGCTGACCCAATCGCGCGAGGACCTGATCCGCACCAGCTTTGAAAGCCTGCGCGGCGCCAAAACGGCCATCGTCCACGTCTACAACGCCGTCTCCCCAGCTTGGCGCAAGATCGTCTTCCAGATGGATCAGGCCCAGGTGAAGGACATCGCGATTGCAGGCGCCAAATACCTTCGTGACGAAGCTGCCAAGCAGCCCGATACAGACTGGCGCTTTGAGTATTCGCCGGAGACATTTTCGACCGCAGAGATCGACTTCAGCATTGAATGCTGTGCCGCCGTCATGGATATCCTGAAGCCGACACCGGACAAGCCGATCATCTTCAATCTGCCGGCCACGGTCGAGGCAGCGACGCCCAACATCTACGCCGACCAGATCGAGTATTTCGGCCGCAACATTCCCAATCGTGACAGCGTCATCATCAGCCTGCACGCGCACAATGACCGGGGCACCGGCGTCGCCGCAACCGAGCTTGGCCTGATGGCAGGTGCCGACCGTGTCGAAGGCTGTCTGTTCGGCAATGGCGAGCGCACGGGCAATTGCGATCTCGTGACCGTCGCGCTCAACATGTACACGCAAGGGCTGAGCCCCGGCCTCGACTTTTCGGACATTGATGAAGTCATCAAGACCGTTGAATATTGCAACCAACTGCCCGTCCACCCCCGCCATCCCTATGCGGGCGAACTGGTGTTCACGGCGTTCTCAGGCAGCCATCAGGACGCAATCAAGAAGGGCTTTGCCGCCCAAGAGTCACGCAATGATGATTTCTGGGAAGTCCCCTATCTGCCCATCGACCCAGCGGATCTTGGCCGCAGCTATGAAGCGGTCATCCGCGTCAACTCGCAGTCCGGCAAGGGCGGCTTCGCTTGGGTGCTCGAACAGGATCAGGGCCTGAAACTGCCCAAGAAGATGCAGGCGCATTTCAGCCGTCGGGTGCAGGAGCTGGCCGATGAGACAGGTCGGGAGCTCTACGCCGACGACATCTGGGCGGTCTTCCAGAAGACCTATTGCCTCAACACACCGCAGCATTTTCAGCTGGTCGACTATGAAGAAACCCGCGCCGCCAATGGCGAGCGCATCTTTGCGGGGAAGGTCGTGATTGACGGTCAGGAACAGTCGGTCTCCGGCCGCGGCAATGGCCTGATCTCTTCGGTCGTATCCACCATTCGGGACAGCTTTGGCCTGTCGCTTGAGATTGAGGATTATACCGAGCACGCCATGGGCCAAGGCACGGGTGTGAAGGCCGCGGCCTATGTCGAATGCAAATCCTCCGACGGCAAGACCGTCTGGGGTGTCGGCATTGACGAGGATGTGGCCACCGCCAGCGTCCGCGCCGTCCTCAGTGCCGCTAACGCGCTTCGGGCCTAATCAGCTCCAGCCGAGGATGATCGACATCCGGCGGTTGCGGGGATCAAAGCCGTCTTCCGGATTATAGGGCTCGCGGTCGGCGACGCCCTCAATCCGCATGAACCGCTCATTCTCGATCCGCTGTCCAGCGAGGAAGCGGCGGGTCACTTCCGCGCGTTCCACCGAAAGGCGCCAGTTGTTCGCGCCGCGGGGGTCCTTTTCCCATGTGAAGCTATCGGTATGGCCGCGGATTTTGATGCCGTTGGGCACTTGCCGGATGACGTCGCCCACCTCGCGCAGCATCTGGATGGCGTCCGGCGTCATCCGATCCGTCCCCATGCCAAACATGGAGAAGTCGGATTCATCGACAAGGTCGATCCGCAGTCCTTCTTCCGTCTCGGTAAAGCGCATGTTCTTGGCCAACCGACGCAGGTTCGGGTTCGCCATCATCCGCTTCATGATGACGTCGCGAACATTCTCAAACCGACGGCGGTCATTTTCCTTTTTCGCGCCAGAGGCTTCCTTGGGGCCGCCTGTCGAATCCCTCGGAATGGTCAGGGACCGCGACCCCGTCTGCCCGGCTGCGTTGGGGTATTTGTCGACAGAGGTGATCGACGAGCCGCCGAACAGGCCGTTACCGCCCGCGCTTTCTGTGCGGGTCATGGCGGTCGTCGGGGCGAAATAATCGGCGATCGACTTGCGTTGCTTCTCGGTCGTAGCACCGAGCAGCCACATCAGCAGGAAGAACGCCATCATCGCCGTCACGAAATCGGCATAGGCCACTTTCCACGCACCACCATGATGGCCGCCATGGCCGCCATCGATGATCTTCTTGACGATGATCGGACGGACCTGGTTCTGGACACTCATCGTCTAGCGGCCCCGCATGCCGTCAAACACATCGGCAAAGCTTGGCTGGTTGTGATGGGCAATGCCCGAGCGTGCTGCCTCGATCACCAACGGCAGCGGGTGGCCGTGCAGTGACGCGACAATGATCTGCTTGACCACCTGATACATCGCTCCGTCTTCCTCTATCACCGCTTTGCAGCGGCTCGCGAACGGGCCGACGATACCATAAGCCAGCAACACGCCAAGGAACGTCCCGACAAGCGCGGAGCCGATCATGCCGCCGAGAACCGACGGCGGCTTGTCGATGGACCCCATCGTCTTCACAACGCCCAGAACAGCGGCCACAATCCCGAGCGCGGGCAGCGCGTCGGCGAGGCCCTGCATGTCCTCTGCCGGTTTGATGGCGTGATGATGATGCGCCTTAATGCCGTTGTCCATCACGTCTTCAACGGCGTGAGGATCGAGTGTCCCGGACGACACGACCACCAGCCGCAGCGTATCGCAGATCATGTGAATGAGCGTGGAATCTGTCAGAAGCTTCGGAAACTCCCCAAAAATGGCGGAAGATTTGGGGTCTTCAATATGCGGCTCAACAGCCACCGGGCCATCGGTGCGCAGCATCTTCATCAGCTTGGAAACAAGAAAGATGCAGTCGAGATAATCCTGCTTCTTATACTTAGGGCCTTTGAACACTTTGCCAAAGCCCGCGCCAAGCGCCTTTAGATCAGCGCCGGAATTGCCGATGATCAACGCCCCAAGTGCGGCCCCACCAATGATGAGCATTTCGTGCGGCAGGGCATGCATGACCGGGCCGAGATCGCCGCCCGTGAGGGCGAACCCCCCGAACACAAGGCCCAAAAGCACAACAAGACCAATTGCCGGAAACATCGAAAGCGAGACCTGTCCTCAATCAGCAATCCCCACCGGACTGCTCTGCTGTCACTATGGGGTAACGACCGAACGCCGCCAAAATTGAGGGCTATTGTAGAATATCGAACAGCGTCTTCTTGCTGATGCGGGCGAAGGCCGCTTGGGCAGCCTCCAGCGTCAACTGCTGGGAATTGAGACGGGCCACCGCTTCGGTGATGTCTGTATCTTCCAAGCCGGAACGCTCTGCTGTCAGTTCGATCTGTTGTTCCGCCAGGCGGTTTTCCAAGGCGTCCAGACGCCCTCCCCGCACACCAATATCTGATCGAACCGTCGCAATATGCTCGACCATATCGTTCAGCTTCTGGATTGATTGGCCATAGGCTGCCCGACGGGCCACAGGGTCGGCAATCTCGAGCGCATCCGCCGCATCGCGAAGCTGCTGTGCCAACGATACCCCACCGGTCTGGAACACCTCGTCCGCCGATGGAACGGGGGCAACCTGCAAGCCATCTGCAACCGGGATCTTTGCGGCATTGCTCGACGCGAACAGCGGTTCATCAAGGCTGTTGCGGGTTGTTGCCATCTCGCTCATCTCAAGGGCAATCGAGCGGAGTTCATTGGCCACAGCCGCCCTATATTCCGCACCCAAGGAACTATCGCCTGCCGAGACATAGCTCGACTGGGCCTGCACGGCACGGTCCGACAGTTGGGATAGAATGGAGTCTGCATGGCTCGTCAATGACTGCGCCAGCGTCACATTCGAGCTCCAGCTTTGGACATTGGATTGCGTGCGCACCAATTGCGCGACGCGCGCAGCCGCACCGGGATCGTCAGACGCGCGTTCGATGCGCTTTCCGGTGCCAATCTGGATCTGCGTCTTCAGCAGGTTACGTGCCATCGATAGCTGGCGCGAAATCTCAAGCGAGAGGCGGGTTCCGGTCAATCCGGGCATGTCAGTTCTCCTATCCGCCGATTTCGTTGATGGACTGAAGCATTTCACGCGCAACCTGGATCACGCGGGCAGCCGCTTCGTAAGATTGTTGGAGGCGCATCAGTTCCACGGCCTCACGATCGAGATCAACGCCGCTCAGCTGGTCACGCGCCTCATCTGCGGCTTCGCTGCGGGATTGCGATGATTCCTGTACCAGCTTTGCCGACTGCACCTTCTGGGCATGGCTGGAGACGATGGCGGTCCAGGCCGTTTCAATGCCGGAATCGCGCCGCGCTGCATTAAGGGCGAGCAAATTGGCATTGTCCGCTGTGCCATCGGATGTCGCAAGCGCATCAACACTCACATCAAGTGCGGCAATAGTCAGGGCACCATCTGCCCCCATCTCCAAAAGCGGACCGCCCGGATTGCCGCTCTTTGTCTTACCGGCCGCTTGGTTGCTGTTGATCATATCTGCGAACTTCGCCGCGAGTGCATCCACAGAGGCACGCTGCTCAACAATGTCTGCGGCGGCACTCGACATACCGGCCAGCGATCCGCCCGGTGGCGTGACCTCGGATGTTGTCCCGTCGGGTTGGGTCGCTGTGAAGGTGAGAGTTCCGTTGGCAGCGGAGGTAACACTCATCTGCCCCGCCGCATCGGGGTTGAGCAGGGTAACCCCTGTCCCGCTCATGCGCACGGTTGCGACACCTCGAAAATCCAAAGAGACATCGACGGGCGCGGCCCGGGAAAGGTTGGTCAACAACCGATCCCGCTGGTCCAGCAGCGAAGCATAGCCGCTCGTCCCTTGAGCTGTAGCCAGCAATGTCTGGTTGACGTTGAGCAGGCCCTTCAAATCGCTGTTCAGACTTGTGACGGTCTGCTGCGCCTGAGAGGCAATGCCTTCCGATGAAGACTTCAGCCCTGATGCCGTCGTTCGAAACGAGATCGCGGCATCGTCGATCGACTGAAGATAGGCACTTCGGCGGGCAATGCTGTTGGGGTCCGCCGCGAGTTCTTCTGCGCGATTAAAGACGGCCCCAACGCGCTGACCGATCCCCGTTTCACCATCATCCAAGGCCCGTTCTGCGGACTCCAGCCAGTTCAAACGCGTGCTGGCTTGCGTGGCAAGGCCAGAGGCAATGCGCGATTCATTGTTACGCCATTCATCCGCGTATCGGATGACCGTTCCATCTTCGATCCGCGTGGTCCGGCGGGCATAGCCGGGGGTCTGCGCGTTGGCGACGTTGTCGCTGATGGTGGCGAGACCCTGCGTAAAAGCCTTCACGCTGGTCAGGCCGAGCGCCATGATATCGGTCATCGAACGTCACCTTTTTGTGAGAGCTGCGCCTCCACCAACGCGGCAATGCCAATTGATCCCTTTTGTGCCAGCGAGTCTGCCAGTTGCTTGTCTGACATCTCCCGATAGGTGTTCGTCGCGCTCGACCCGAAAAGATCGTCGCCAAGCTTGGCCTGTCGCATGGAGCCAATGACCTGCCTGAGGAACAACGCCTCAAAGCCCTGCGCAGCCTTGCGTAACGCGGGGTCAACGGGCCTGGCTGCAGAGGTGGAGGAAACGGAGTTGATCACAAGATCACCAGTTCAGCTTGGAGGGCGCCCGCCTGCTTGAGCGCCTGAAGGATGGCCACAAGGTCGCCCGCTGAAACACCCAGCTTGTTGACGGCCTTAACGATGTCGGAGAGCGATGCGCCGCGCTTCATGAGCGCCATCGGAATGCGTTGCTCCTCCACGACAATATCGCTTGCGAGCTCCAGCGCGGTCTGGCCCCGGCTGAACGGCGCAGGCTGCACGACCATGGGGTTCTCATCGACCTTCACTGTCAGTGTCCCGTGAGTCACCGCCGCAGGGGCAACGCGGACCGCGCCGTTGATGACGACCGTCCCAGTTCTCGAATTGACGATGACGCGCGCGGGGGGCTCAGTTGGCGTGACCTGAAGGTTCTCAATCGCGCTCATCAGCCGCAGCCGCGCTTCTGCACCATCGGGGGCGCTAATCGCGATCGACACGCCATCCATGGCCCGTGCAGCACCATTGCCGGCAAGGCGATTAATCGCATCCGCGACCAGTCGCGCATTCGTCAAATCAGGACTGGCAAGGTTAAAGGTCAGCATTTCAGACGTCGCAAAGCCGGTATCAACCGCGCGTTCGACCGAGGCGCCACCGTCAATACGACCAGCCGACGGAATGTTGACCGACAGCTTGGAACCATCTGCGGCATCGATACCCAGGCCGCCCACCACGAGGTTGCCCTGCGCCATGGCAT
>CAJBSR010000312.1 GCA_903958285.1 uncultured Sphingomonadales bacterium | reverse complement strand
CAGAGACAATCTCGGCCGCAAAGCGCGCAGACGCTTCCTCATAAAGCCGCTCATCCCCCCAGACATAGCGGCCTTCCAAAAGCGCCGTTCGGATGGTGAGGTCCTCTTTCGCCATCCGGATCATTTCATCGAGAGAGCGGCTCGAATGTCCGACCTTCAGCCCTAAGTCCCAAAGGGTGTAGAGCATGGATTCAATCACCTGCTCTGACCAGCCCGTCTGCTTATAGGGCGTCAGAAAGGCGATATCGATGTCCGACTGGGGCGCCATTTCGCCGCGGCCATAGCCACCGACGGCGAGCAGCGAGATCCGTTCCGACGCGGTCGGGTTGTTGAGCGGATAGAGCCTCTGGACGGTGAAATCATATATAAGCCGGAGCAACTGATCGGTCAGGAAGGCATAGCTTGCCGCCGCTTCGCGCCCCTGGCTCGGATGCGCCTCAATCCGCCGCGCGATGACGTCACGGCCGGCATCCATAGCGGGTCTCAGGATCGCGACCGACGCCGCGCGCAGCTTGGTCGAATCGCTTCCCTCAAGCGCCAGCAGCGCATCGGACAGCGCCCGGCGTTCAATAATGGCCCGCCGCTGCGGCACGAGATCAAAAAGCTGCGTCATCCGCGCTGGATATGCGCATTCGCAGCGTGCGGCACAAGGACGATTGGCACCGCCGGGACAATCCGGTTAGGAGACGCATGAGGGGCCCATGGACAAACAGACACTTCAGACCATCGCGCAACGCGGATTTGCAGCACTTCAGAGGCAGAATTTTGCCGAGGCCCACCGCCTATTTGGTGAGATTGTCGCGGCGGGCGCGGCGACCCCGCCCATCTATTATCTTCAAGCCGAAGCCGCTTTTCACCTGAACCGTCTGGACGAAGCGGACACTGCGCTGGGCCAAGCCTTGGCCACTGACCCATCCAATATCCCCGCCCTGATCCTCAAAGCCGACATTCTTTCAGCGCGCGGTGAAGACCGAAACGCAATGGCCTGGTATCAGCGCGCGATCAACTTGGCCGAGGGGAGTGCTGGCCTGTCACCCACAATTCTCAGCCGGTTGGACCACGCCAAAGCCCGCAGCCGCGACCTTGTGGCGCGCTTTGAAACGCATTTGTTCGACAAGGTATCTGTAGCGGGAATCGTGCCCGCGGCGCTTGATCCCCGCTTTGCAGAATCGCTCGCCATTCTGACGGGCCGGCAGCAGCCTTTTTATCAGGAGCCAAAGGTCTTTCTCTATCCGGGCCTGCCCCAGATCGCCTTTTACGACACAGGGCTGTTCGATTGGGTCGAAAAGCTGGAAGCCGCCTATCCCGCCCTTCGTGCCGAAGCCTTGGCCGCCCTTGAAAGCGGCGAAGGCGCGAGCCCCTATGTGCAAGTGGAGGGCCATCTGCCCGATCGCACCCATGAACTCACCAATAATCGCAGCTGGAGCGCCTATCGCTTTTGGGAGAACGGACAGTTTTTTGAAGACAATGCCGCCCGCTGCCCGGCCACGCTCGACGCCATCGGCCAATTGCCGCTGCCCGTCATCAAGGACAGGTCCCCAATGGCGATCTTCTCCATCCTTGAGCCACACACCCATATCCCGCCGCATAATGGCATGCTCAACACGCGGCTGATCTGCCATTTGCCGCTGATCGTGCCGGAGAATTGCCGCCTGCGGGTGGGCAATCACACACGCACTGTCGAAGAAGGCAAAATGCTCATCTTTGACGACAGTATCGAGCATGAGGCCTGGAATGACAGCGATGAGGTGCGCGTCCTTTTGCTGTTTGAAATCTGGCGACCCGAACTGAGCGCGGACGAAGTCAAAGCGCTCACCGCACTCTACGAAGCGGTCAACCTTTATCCTCAATCAGGATCCGCCTGAGCGCATAGAGTTCATCCAGCGCATCGCGCGGGCTGAGCCCGTCAATGTCGAGCTTGGTGAGTGCATCGCGCAACGGATCGCGGACCTCTTCGACTTTTGTGGCCGCAAACAGCGGCAGATCATCAAGCCCGGCGGCCAAGCCGCCCGTGGCGTCGCGCCCAGCCTCCAGCTTGTCGAGCACGGACTTTGCACGTGCCAAAACCTTGGGTGGCAGCCCCGCCAGACGGGCGACGGCGATCCCATAGCTGCGATCAGCAGGCCCTTCTCCCAATTCATGGAGCAGGACAAGATCCCCCCGATATTCGCGGGCGCGAACATGGTGAAGCGACAACGCGGGCAGCTTTTCGGCAAGCCGCGTCAGCTCATGATAATGCGTGGCGAACAGGCAGCGGGCGCGGTTGACCTCGTGGACCGATTCCACCACCGCCCAGGCAATGGCGAGGCCATCATAGGTGGACGTGCCCCGGCCCACTTCGTCCAATATGATGAAACTGCGCTCAGTCGCCTGAGAGAGGATCGCCGCTGTCTCGACCATTTCGACCATGAAGGTAGAGCGTCCACGCGCCAGATTGTCAGATGCCCCCACCCGGCTGAACAGCCGGTCGACAAGACCCAGCGTGGCCGAGGTCGCAGGGACATAGCACCCCGCCTGCGCGAGCACCGCGATGAGCGCGTTCTGCCGCAGGAAGGTCGATTTACCGCCCATATTGGGGCCAGTGACGAGCCACAGACGCGACGATGGCACCAGACGGCAATCATTCGCCACAAAGCGCCCACCTTCTTTCGCGATGGCCGTCTCGACCACCGGATGGCGTCCGCCCGACACCTCAAACCGCGCATCAGGCGCAAAGGATGGCCGCGCCCAGCCGCCTTCAATCGCCCGCTCCGCCAGCGCTGCGGCCACGTCGAAACGCGCCAAGGCGTCTGCGGTCGTTGCAATCTCGCGCGATCGGGCGAGCGCAACTTCGGTCAATTCCTCCAGATTCGCGGCCTCCGCGGCCAGCGCATGGGCGCCGGCCTGGGTCACCTTGACCGCCAGCTCATGCAGTTCCGGCGCGTTGAAGCGCACGACCCCGGCCAGCGTCTGGCGATGGGTGAAGCCTGAGTCCGGTGTCATCAACGCATCGGCATTCTTCGCCGACACTTCGATGTGATAGCCGAGCACATTATTGTGCTTAATCTTGAGCGCGGAGATGCCGGTCTGATCGCGGTAGCGCGCCTCAAGCGCGGCCATCGCGCGACGGCCATCGCCACCTAACCCCCGCAGCTCGTCCAACGCCGCGTCATAGCCTTCGGCAATATAGCCGCCTTGGGCCGCATCCAGCGGAGGATTGGGCACCAGCGCCCGCGACAATTTATCGACCAGCGCGCCATGCCCGTCGAGCGCAGGCAAGAGTGACGCCATGAGCGGGGGGACGTCACCGCCGCGCGCCAGCCGTTCCCGCATCATCCGCGCTTCGCCCAGTCCGTCGCGCAGCATGCCGAGATCACGCGGCCCACCGCGGCCCGCCGCCAGCCGCCCGAGGGCACGGCCAATATCCGGCAGCGCCCGCAGATTGGCGCGCATCGCGTCGCGCGCGCTGCCCGTATCTGCAAACCAGGACACGAGATCGAGGCGGTCCTCAATGGTGCGCACATCCATCAGAGGTGCTGAAATATCTGCCGCCAGCCGTCGGGCACCGGCCCCGGTCACTGTCCGGTCAACAGCGTCAAGAAGGCTGCCCGCACGCACGCCGCCAGTGGAACGGACCAACTCCAAACTCTCCCGCGTGGCGGCATCAATGAGCATGTGATCGCTCGACTGCAGCCGGACCGGCGGCGAGAGGAACGGCAGATTGCCCTTCCCGACATGGTCCAAATAAGCGAGCAGCCCGGCGCAGGCGGCCAGCTCCGCTTTGGTGAAGGCCCCAAAGCCGTCGAGCGTCGACACACCGAACAGCGCCTTCAAACGGCGCTCGCCTTCCTGCGGTGTAAAGTCGGCGCGCGGGCGGACATTGGCCGCATCGGCAAGGGCCTCCGGCGCCACCAGTTCGGACGGGGACAGGCGCGCGAGTTCCGCGTCCAGCCCGGCTGAATCAACCTCGCACAGCTCAAACCGGCCCGTGGAAATATCGGCAGAGGCCAGCCCGATCACATCGCCGACCGGTGCAATAGCGGCGAGCCAGTTCGCACTGCGCGCTTCGAGCAGTGCTTCCTCCGTCAGTGTCCCTGCCGTCACAACCCGGACGATGCCGCGCGCCACCAGAGATTTGGACCCACGCGCTTTGGCTTCGGCAGGCGTTTCAATCTGTTCGGCAATGGCAACGCGGAAGCCCGCCTTGATCAAACGGGCAAGATAGCCTTCAGCGGCATGAACCGGCACGCCGCACATCGGCACGGGTTGACCCTCATGTTCGCCCCGCGCTGTCAACGCAATGTCGAGCGCCGCCGCCGCCGCCTTGGCATCGTCAAAGAACAGCTCAAAAAAATCGCCCATGCGATAGAAGAGCAGGCAATCTCCAGCTTCGGCCCTTAGCGCCAGATATTGCACCATCATGGGCGTTGTTGTCGTTGAGCCTGTGTCGAGCATGTGCTTGGCGATAACGGTTTCCTTGGCGGGCGCAATCCCGGCTTCCCGTCTGGGCTTTATCGGCCTAAGCGGCTGTGGAAATCATTGGGATCAAGTAAAGGATCGTCCATGAGCGAGTCAAAAGTTCAGTTTTCGGATCGTGAAGCGCTTAACTATCACGCGACAGGGCGGCCCGGAAAAATCGAAATTGTGGCGTCCAAGCCAATGGCCACACAGCGCGACCTGAGCCTTGCTTATTCACCGGGTGTGGCTGTGCCCGTGCAGGCCATCGCGGATGACCCCGCCACAGCCTATGACTATACAGCCAAGGGCAATCTCGTCGCGGTGATCTCCAATGGCACCGCCATTCTCGGCATGGGCAATTTGGGCGCGCTCGCCTCAAAGCCCGTGATGGAGGGCAAGGCCGTCCTCTTCAAACGCTTTGCCGACGTCGACTCGATCGACATCGAGTTAAACACGGAAGATCCCGAAGCCTTTATCAATGCCGTCGCTTTGATGGAGCCAAGCTTTGGCGGCATCAATTTGGAAGACATCGCCGCCCCCGAATGTTTCATCATTGAACAGGCGCTCAAAGAGCGGATGAACATTCCGGTCATGCATGATGACCAGCATGGCACCGCGATCATCGCAGTCGCCGGCTTGATCAACGCGCTGTTCCTCACCGGCAAGGACGCGAAGGATGTGCGCGTTGTCGTGAACGGTGCCGGAGCGGCGTCGATCGCCTGCACCGAGCTTATCAAGGCCGTGGGTGTCCCGCACAACAATGTCATCATGTGCGATTCCAAGGGTGTCATCTATCAGGGTCGCACCGAAGGCATGAACCAGTGGAAATCCGCCCATGCTGTGCAGACAGACCGGCGCACGCTGAGCGAAGCGCTGGACGGTGCCGACGTGTTCCTCGGCCTGTCCGTCAAAGGTGCTGTGACCGGCGAGATGATCAAGACGATGGCCGCCAACCCCATCATCTTCGCAATGGCCAATCCAAACCCCGAAATTACACCGCCGGAGGCGAAGGCCGCGCGCTCGGATGCCATCATTGCAACGGGCCGGTCGGACTATCCTAACCAGGTCAACAATGTTCTCGGCTTCCCCTTCATCTTCCGCGGCGCCCTCGACGTGCGCGCGACCGCGATCAATGAGGAAATGAAGATTGCCGCCGCCCGTGCTCTGGCCGAACTGGCACGCCAGCAGGTGCCGGAAGAAGTGGCCGCAGCCTATGGCGGCTCCACCCCCAGCTTCGGCACGGATTACATCATCCCGGCGCCGTTCGACCCGCGCCTCATGGAAATCGTCCCCGCAGCCGTCGCCCAAGCAGCGATGGACTCGGGTGTCGCGCGCAAGCCAATCCTCGACATGGATGAGTATCGCAACAGCCTGCGCGCGCGTTTGAACCCGACCACCTCAGTGCTTACCATGGCCTATGAAAGCGCACGCGCGCACCCCAAGCGCGTCGTCTTCGCCGAAGCGGAAGAAGAAGTCGTGCTGCGCGCCGCCATCGCCTTCAAGGAAGGTGGCTGTGGCACGCCGATCCTCGTCGGCCGCGACAATGTCCGCGAGAAGCTCGCAGCACTTGGCGTCGACCCGGACGGGTATGAACTGCACAATAGCCGCATCTCACCGCTCGTCCCCAAGATGGTCGACATGCTTTACGAGCGTCTCCAGCGTCGCGGCTATCTGCGCCGGGAATGCGAACGGCTGGTCAATCAGGACCGCAATATCTTTGCCTCGTTGCTGCTGAAGATGGGCGAAGCTGACGCCATGATTACAGGCGTGACGCGCGGCTTTGCGCAGACGATGCGCGAAGTCCGCCGCGTGCTGGACAGCGCCGAAGGCACGACGCCACTCGGCATCCACATTGTTGTCGGGCAGCACCACACGGTGTTCATGGCCGACACCACGGTCAATGAACGTCCCACCTCGACCGAACTGGCCGATATTGCCCAAGCGACCGCCGCCTTCGCCCGCCGCATGGGGCATGAGCCGCGCGTAGCCTTCCTGTCCTATTCCAATTTTGGTAACCCGCCGGGCAACTGGCTGGAACCGATCCGCGAGGCGGTGTCCATCCTGGAAACACGGGGCGTCAGCTTTGAATTTGAAGGCGAAATGTCGCCGGACGTGGCGCTCAACCCGCGCCTTGCCGCGGCCTATCCGTTCAGCCGCCTGTCGGGACCTGCCAATGTGCTGGTCATGCCGGGGCTCCAGTCCGCCAATTTGTCCGCCAAACTGCTGCGCGAACTGGGTGGCGGTTCGATGATCGGCCCGATCCTTGTCGGCATGGAAAAGCCGGTTCAGGTGGCCCCGATGGTCTCAACCGCGTCGGAACTGGTCACGCTGGCCGTTCTCGCGGCGAGTGGGATCGCTCGGTAAAGACCGAAATCAGTTGGGGTTGTCTGCGGTCCCTGCGGATTCGCCGACAGCACCAACCGAACCGATATTGCCGAACAGCTCTTCAAAGAAGCTGCGCTCGCGGCCGAGGGTGGGCGTCTTTTCGCCGGTCGGGCGAATGCTGGCGATCTGCTCTCCGCCACGGCGATCGACCGCGACGACATTGCCGGCATCGTCAAAACGAATGCGCAGCACAAGCTGCTGGGAGGCTTTGGGCAAGTTGAAAGCATATTGGCGTGTGTCACGCGCAAAATAATAATAGTCCTTCGGGCCATATTCGCTGACCCAGGTCGGACGCCCGAGCGTCTTTTCCACCGAATCACGATTGTCCACGCCCGCTTGGATCGAATCGACAAGCGTTACATCAGACACAAAGCCCTGATGCCCGCGGATACGCGTGCATGCGGAAGTCGACAGAAGAACGACTGTCAGCGCCACAGCGGTTGCGAGTTTGCGGTTCATACACGGGGGCCTTTCCATTACGCCATCTGACCCCTTGCTGAACGGGCCGGAACCCCCAATATGCCGGGGACACAAGAACAACAAGCCGGTCAGGACATTTGCCGCATGGCATTCAACTTTTTGAAGAAGATTTTTGCGCGGGATGAAGGGCGTCATGCGCTCAGCCCCCTCTACAATGCGGTCGTGGCCGAAGCCCGGAATCCTGTCTGGTATTTGGAGGGAAAGCTCCCCGATACCATTGATCACCGCTTTGAAATGGTCTCCGCCCTGACCGCACTTGCCATATTGCGACTCGACCAGAGCGGAGATGTGGGCAAACGCAGCGCCGTTATGCTGACCGAGTTGTTCGTCGATGATATGGACGGCCAGTTGCGGCAGGAAGGCATGGGTGACCTCGTGGTCGGCAAGCATATCGGCAAGATGATGGCCTCGCTCGGCGGACGGATTGCCGCCTATCGCGACGGGCTTGAGGGCGATGGGCTGGACGAGGCGCTGGTGCGCAACCTTTACCGTGGGGAACATCCCGGCGATGCGCCGCTGGCCTTCACCGCGGCACGGCTCCGCCAGCTTTGGCAGCACCTCGCCGCCCGAGATGACGATGCCCTTTTGTCAGGGCAGTTTTCATGACGCCTGAATTCTCCCGCATCTGGCGCCTCGACGCGCTCGGCATTGACCGGCAAGTCGACATCGAGGCCGATGCGGCCGAGCGGGCGGCGCTTGCCGTGCGATTTGCTCTGCAATCACTCGACGCCTTGTCCGCCACGGCCACCTTCCACCCTGTGGCGACCGGTATTGAGGCAAAGGGGCGGATGAAAGCGAAAGCCGTCCAGTCCTGTGTCATCACCGCAGAACCGGTGCCCGCAAAAATCGATCTGCCTTTCACCATTCGCT
>CAJBSR010000311.1 GCA_903958285.1 uncultured Sphingomonadales bacterium | reverse complement strand
GGTTGGCCGCGGCGGCAGCACGGATGAGCGTGGCATCGCCGGGAACCCCAGTTGCGGCGAGCGCATCCTTGGGCACAAGCACCACAACACAGTGCGAACCTTCTGGAAGGGCCGCGGCGAAACGAACTTTGATCATATCGGGTCCTGACAATTTGTATTCTTTTGAATCGATTCGGGATGTCGTTTGTTAGCGACACGGAAAGGGACCGCATAGCGGTAGACCTGCGAGGTGATTGCAGGATGTTAATGACAGTGCGATAGGCGCGATTGGAATCGGAAGACAGCCACACGTGAAATTTGCCCGAAAACTGTTGTTTGCCGTCGCCGCAGCGAAGCTGACCGCTGTGGCGCCCGCCCTCGCGCAAGCTGAGGCTGCGGTTCTCGCCGGTGAGACTGAGATCAATTTCTCGGCTGAGCAGCTTGATTACGACCAGAATACCGACGTCGTCACCGCCGATGGTGATGTGCAGATGAATCGCGAAGGCAACCGCGTCCGTGCTGACCGGATCATCTGGAACCGCAAAACCGGCGAAGTCCGTGCAGAAGGCAATGTCATTGTTCGCGGCGCTGAGGGCGATCTGGCTTATGGCGACAGCGTTGAACTGAAAGACACGCTGCGCGACGGTATTGTTCAAAACCTGTTGATCGTCCTCAAGGACGGCGGCCGCCTCGCCGCAAACAGTGGCGCGCGCAAAGATGGCGTGTCGACGCTGCAACGCGCCGTTTATTCGCCCTGCCGTGTGGTGAATGATGAAGGCTGCCCCAAAGAGCCGATTTGGAAGATCACCGCGCTCCGCGTTACCCATGATCCGGTCAAAAATCGCATCAGCTACAAAAATGCGCGGCTAGAACTGCTGGGTGTCCCTGTGCTCGCCCTACCCGCATTGTCGCATCCGGCAGATGACCGCGGGGGAACCGGGTTCCTGATCCCCAATATTCAGTACACCAAGAACAACGGCCTAGAAGTCGCGACGCCGTTCTACATCCTGTTCGGGCCCAACCAGGACCTGACGCTGACGCCGCACCTTTTTTCGGATGTCGCGCCACTTTTACAGGCGGACTATCGCCATCTGACGCGCAGAGGCGCTTATCAGATCAGCAGCTATGGGACTTATGGCAGACGCTTGAGCACAAGCAATCCAACCCTACCTGCTTTTCAGGATTTTCGCGGCTATCTTGAAAGCAGTGGTCGATTTCAGCTCAACCAGCGTTGGAGCCTGAGTGGGTCTGCCCGCGTTGCGAGCGATCGCACCTTCCTGCGGCGCTATGACATTTCTCGTGATGACCGGTTGCGCTCCACCGTTGATCTGGAGCGCATGACCCGCTCCAGCTATCTATCCATTCAGGGATGGGCGTTCCAAACATTGCGCACCGGAGAAATCCAGGGACAGTTTCCAGTCGCGCTGCCCGTGATCGACTGGCGCAAGCGTCTGAACGATCCGTTGGCGGGCGGGCAAATTGAATTGCAAATGAACAGTTTGTCGCTGGTGCGGACCGCTGGGCAGGATACGCAGCGCGCCTTTGCAGGGGCACGATGGGACCTGCGCCGCATCACCACAGGTGGTCAGGAAGTGAAGTTGACGGCCTATGGCCGCGCCGATGCCTATCATACTGACGACATCTTAAGCACAGCCACCGTCGATTATCGCGGTCGGCAGGGATGGACGGGGCGTGCAATCGGCGCGGTTGCAGCCGAGGTTCGCTGGCCGCTTGTGGGTAGCCTGTTTGGCGGGCAGCAAAGGCTTACGCCCCGCTTTCAGGCCGTCGGTACCCCACGTACAGTAAACCTCAGAGTTCCCAATGAAGACGCCCGTGCCGTCGATCTAGAAGATAGCAACCTCTTCGCGCTGAACCGTTTCGCCGGATATGATCGCTGGGAAGACAGCTCCCGCGTGACTTACGGTGTGGACTGGGCATGGGACGCGCCTGGCCTGAGGGTAGATGCCAATGTCGGCCAAAGCTATCGCCTGACGTCTCGCCTGACGCCCTTCCCAGACGGAACGGGGCTCTATGGCCGTACCTCTGACATTGTCGGGCGGACCAACGTTCGCTTTAAGGATCTCATCAGCTTCACGCACCGCTATCGGCTGGACAAGGACAGTCTGGCGATCCGTCGCAACGAAATCGACGCAACCGTCGGCAGCACAAAGACCTACGCAACCGTCGGCTATCTCCGCCTAAACCGGAACATTGGCCCTCAGCTTGAAGATTTGAGAGATCGTGAGGAAGTCCGCCTTGGCGGTCGCCTCCAATTTGCGCGCTATTGGTCGCTCTTTGGGTCCACTATCGTGGATTTGACTGGCCGACGCGAAGATCCCGCATCACTCGCTGACGGCTACGAACCGGTCCGACACCGGATTGGCCTGACCTATGAGGATGATTGCCTGACATTCGGCTTCACCTGGCGTCGAGATTACGACGCACAGGGCGATGCCTTGCGGGGCAACACCTTCCAATTGCGGCTATCCTTCCGCAATCTTGGTCGCTAGAGAACCAACTCTTGCTAAGGCTGCGTTCAGCACCTGATTGGCATTGGGGCCATGCCGCGTTTGGCGTGTGAGGGACTAGGACAGGAATGACGAACACGTATCGCAAGATTTTGGCCGCTGCGCTTTTGGCGGGGTCGGCGAGTGCAGCGTTGCTTGCGCAGACCGTTTCAGATGAAGCTGCTGCCCCCAGTGTCAGCCTCAATCTGCCAGCCACAATCAACACAATCGGCAAGTTCGACCCGCAGATCCGCAAGGCGACCGCCATCGTCAACGGCGATGTCATTACCGGCACCGATGTCGACCAGCGCCTTGCGCTCGTGATTTTGGCGAATAGCGGCCGCGTTTCCGATGAAGAGCGGGATCGCCTGCGTGTGCAGGTCCTTCGCAATCTCATCGATGAATCGCTGCAGATCCAGGAAGCCAAGGCCAACGAAATCTCGATCAGCCGCGAGGAAGTGAACCAGAGCTTCGCGCGTGTCGCTGCCAACTTCAAACGCTCAGTTGAAGGCTTCAACCAATATCTGCGCGAACAAGGATCGTCTGACCGCACCATGAAGCGGCAGATTGAAGGCGAACTCGCCTGGAACCGCCTGTTGCGGCGCAAGGTCGAACCCTTCGTCAACGTCAGCGACGAAGAAGTGAAGCAAATTGCCGATCGCCTGACCGCCTCAAAGGGCACATCAGAATATCGCGTGGGGGAAATCTACCTTTCCGCCACACCTGAAAATGCGCAGGAAGTTTTCAACAACGGCCGCCGCATCATTGAACAGATTCGCCAAGGCGGATCGTTCCAGGCCTATGCCCGCCAGTTCTCCGAAGCCTCAACGGCGGCAGTCGGCGGCGATCTTGGCTGGATCCGTCCCGCTCAGTTGCCAGACTCGCTGGCGCAGGCTGTGCAGGAAATCCAGATCGGCCAGATTGCTGGACCCATTGAAGTGCCCGGCGGCTTTTCAATCCTCTATTTGACCGACAGCCGTAAGGTCCTTGTCGCCAACCCGCGCGACGCCGTCCTTAGCCTGCGTCAAATCACGATCAATTTCCCGGCCACAGACACCGACGCGCAGATCAAAGCCAAGGCTGAAGCCTTTGGCAAGGCGGCGCAGGCCATGCAGGGCTGTGGTGGTGCCGATGGGTTGGCGAAGACATTCAACGCCGATGTGGTCGACAATGACCAGATCCGCGTCCGTGATCTGCCCGCAGCCTTGCAGGACATTCTGCTCGGCCTTCAGGTCGGCCAAGTGACGCCACCTTTTGGATCACGGGCAGATGGCGTGCGCGTTCTTGCCTTGTGTGGGCGTGACGATCCGCAAACCACCGATGGCCCCTCCCCGGACGCCATTGAAAACCAGCTGCGCGACGAACGCATCAATCGTCGTGCGCAAATCTACCTGCGCGATCTTCGCCGCGATGCCATCATCGATTATCGCTGATTATCCGCATCATGGAGCCACTGGCCGTCACATTGGGGGACCCGGCCGGGATCGGGCCTGAGATTGTCGGCAAGGCTTGGGCTGAACGGGCGGCGCATGATCTACCCTGCTTTTTCGCGGTGGGGGATGAACGTGCGCTCCGCAATGTCTGGTCCGGCCCGATCAAGCTGATCTCCACCCCTTCAGAAGCGCGGGCCGCCTTTGACGATGCCCTGCCGCTCATCAACGTGCATGATGGCGGCGATACTGTGCCCGGATCCCCGACACTGGAGGGCGCGCGCTGTGCGCTCGATACGTTGGGGCTGGCCATCGGCATTGCCCAATCCGGCCAAGCCGCAGCTCTCGTCACAGGGCCCGTCTCCAAGAAGAAACTGCAGGACGTTGGCTTCACCCATCCGGGGCAAACCGAATTCATTGCAGAGCGCTGTGGCGTCTCCGCTACGAACGCGGCAATGATGCTTGCTGGGCCGGGCTTGCGGGTCATCCCCATCACCATCCATATCCCGCTAGCCGAAGTGCCAACTGCTTTAACGACGGAGCTGATTGTTAGCCGTGGCCGCGTTGCCGCCAAAGGCCTCACCAAGGATTTTGGTATTGAAGCCCCGCGCATCGCGGTGGCTGGGCTAAATCCTCACGCCGGCGAACAAGGTTCTATGGGCGATGAGGAAGCGATCATCATTATGCCCGCCATTGAGCAGCTTCGGGCAGATGGCCTCGACGTGATAGGCCCCATTGCCCCTGACGCGCTCTTCACCCCCCATATGCGTGACAGATATGATCTGGCGCTCTGCATGTACCATGATCAGGCTTTGATCCCTTTGAAGGCTCTGTGCTTCGATGATGGCGTCAACATGACGTTGGGCCTGCCCATTATCCGCACCTCACCCGATCACGGCACGGCTTATGACATTGCGGGCCAGGACATGGCCCATCCCGGCGCCATGATCGCCGCCATCCGCATGGCAGCGCTGGCCGCATCGCATCGTCCAAGCAAGGCCGCGTGACGCCCGATCTGCCCCCTCTGCGTGAAGTCATCGCGCGCCACGGGCTCGCGGCGAGCAAGGCGCTCGGCCAAAACTTTCTGCTCGATGGCCAATTGTTGGACCGGATCGCGGCTGTCCCCGGCAATCTGACGGGAGAGACAGTCTATGAAGTCG
>CAJBSR010000310.1 GCA_903958285.1 uncultured Sphingomonadales bacterium | reverse complement strand
GGTCAATGTCCGCCAACAGGCGGCAGGATTCGATGAACAACTCCTCAGGCAGTTCCGCCATCGCCATCCGCCTTGCAGACGCATTGAAGCGCTGCGCGTTGGCATCCGGGCGAAACAGCGCCATGGCGCCATCTTCAAGGCGATAGGCCTTCAGCCCTTCGAAGATTTCCTGCGCATAATGGAGCACCGCTGTCGCCGGATCGAGCGTCAAAGGCTGGCGCGCGGTGACCTTTGCGTCATACCAGCCCTTCCCTTCCGCATAGCGGATGGTGACCATATGGTCGGTAAAGACTTTGCCGAAACCCGGGGCCGCGATGCGTGCAAGCCGTTCGGCCTCCGGGACCGGTGACTGGCTGGGTTCAATAGTGAAAGCGGGTACAGCGCCCATCGGTCTTGAAACTTTCTTGCTGCGCGGGGATGAAAACCCGCAACTTATTGCCTGCGCTATGCGAGGATGCGCGCGTCGTCAACCTGCGGAACGGCTCAGTTTCAGCCTTTTTGAGCGGCGGTTGCCAGTTCGCGGCTTCGCGTTGCCGCCGCGCTTATCGTCTGACCGACAATTTCCGCAAAGTCGGAACCATCCATGACAACGAGACCAGCGTGCGTGGTCCCGTTCGGGCTCCGCACTGTTTCAACAAGGTCGCCTGGACTCAAATCCGATTGCAACGCCAACCGCGCCGTCCCAGCCAAGGTTTCCAGCGCAAGTCGCTTCGCCAGATCAGGCGCAAGGCCTTCCCCACTCCAACTGCAACCACCGCCTCGGCAAAGCGAAGTACGAACGCCGGACCCGATCCAGACAGGCCAGTGACGGCATGGAACAGGCGTTCATCCTCAACCCATTCAACGCGCCCTAATGGCGACACCAGCGCGTCTATCGCTTTACGGCCCTCCGCATCCAGCGACGGCCCAAACACCGCGCTGACGCCTTCGCCAATGGCTGCAGGCATATTGGGCATGACCCGAACAAAGGTACTTGCCCCCGGCAACGCCGAGGCGAGCGACCCAATTTCAACGCCGGCGAGAATGGAGATGACCGTGGTGGCCGATGAGACGGGAAGTGTCGGGCCAACTTCTGCGAGCATCTGCGGCTTAATTGCCAGCACGAGAATGTCTGGCGCACCGTCTGTGGGAGGAACGGCGCTCAACGACACGCCTGAAGAAATAGACTTGGCCATCGGATCGATGACGTGAATGCTGTTCGCTGGGACGCCGCTGGTCAGCCAGCCCTGAAGCATCGCACCGCCCATATTGCCACATCCGACCAGCCAGATGGACGGGCTTGGCATCACGCTTCGCCCTGCGTTTCCACCATGGCAGATGTGATTGCTTCGCGCGGAGATTTTCCACCCCAAAGCACAAATTGGAAGACCGGATAAAACCGGTCGAGTTCATCGATGGCGGCTTCGACCATCACTTCGGCCTGCTCGTAGGAGAAGGTCGCTTCCCCATTGCCCGAATCCAGCAGAACGGCATGGCGATAAATGATGATGCCGGTTGCTGGCCAATACTCGAAATGGCCGAGCCACAACTGCTCGTTGATCAGGCCAATCGTCTCATAGATCGAAGAGGCCTGCGCATCTGTAACCTTGATGTCGGGGAACGCGAGAAACTGGAGAACGCAGTCATCTTCCCGCCAAAGTCCACGTAGCTCATACTGGCACCAAGCGCCTTTTGCGGAGGAGACAATTTCCTCGTCTCCCAAACGCTCACAAAGCCAACCATGCGCCGAGAACCAGCTCTCCAGCGTATCGATTGGCGCGCCGGCGGCCTGCGCCATGTCGAGGGGTTCGATGCTCATCACAGGCTGATTGCCTTCACGCGCGGCCAAGGGGCAAGGCTACGCGCCCGTTCTTCTGACAAAATTGTGGAGAAGATGGGCGCAGGCCTCAGCCCTTCTTCTTGCCCGCTTCCAGAGCGTCAAGCCTCGCCTTAAGCGCATCAGCTTCCTCGCGGGCGGCGATGGCGATGGCTTTTACAGCCTCAAACTCATCACGGCTCACAAAGTCCAGCCCGCCAATCCACTCTTTCGCCTTTTCGCGCGTGGCGGCTTCCGCCTCACGGCCCACGCCGGCAATTGTGCCGGCCGCGCCGTTCACAAGCTTGGCGAAATCTTCAAAAAGGCGATTTTCGGACTGCATATCAAATTCCTTGGCAAATTGGCCGGGACGTTAAAGGGCTATTTGGGTGCGCGGTGCCTCTGGCACAAGGGTCTCGGCATCGGGATTGAGCACATTGATCTGATAGTTGAAGACTGCGGCGATACTGAGCCACATCATGTAGGGCACGAGCAGCCAAGCTGCTGCCTTGCGAATTCGGGCAAAGGAAAAGGTCGTCGCCACCGTCAGCAAAAGAATTGCGAGGATCAGGAAGAGCGCCAGCGTTACCTGATGGGCTGCGAAGAAGAGCGGTGTCCAAGCAAGGTTCAGCAACAACTGCACCCCAAAAAGCGTCAGTGCCAAGGGGCGACCGGGTGCGCCACGCGCAAACAGGATCATTGCGAGCGACACACCCATAAGAATGTAGAGCGTTGTCCAAACCGCGCCAAAGACCCAGCCGGGCGGAACGGCATCTGGACGAGAAAGCGCCGCAAACCAGCGATTTTCATAGCCTGAGTTGGCCAGCTTGCCGGAGAGGAAACCGAGAAAAAGAATGGTCGGCACCGTCACAAGGGCATAGCGGATGAAAGACATGCGCAATTGCTGTTTGGACGCGATCTGACTCATCTATTATCTCCGGTTTGGACTGAACCGGTGTTTAGGCATGGTCAGAGGTCGGCGGCAAGGCTTAGCGAATAGCGGCGGTTGCCATTCGGCACGAAAAAGCCACTGCCACCAACGGCCCAGCCGAACGCATTCGTGACATTCTGGACCTGCGCTCGCAAAAGAAAGGGCTTGTCTGCGACCTTGAACTTATACCGTGCCCCCAAGTGGACGACCGCACGCGTGGGGATGCGCAGCGTATCAAGCGCATTCGCGGTGCG
>CAJBSR010000309.1 GCA_903958285.1 uncultured Sphingomonadales bacterium | reverse complement strand
CCATATCACCAGGCCCACGCCCGCGGCGTGAAGATGATTGGGGCGACCGCGCACTATGTGACCGAAGATCTCGATGAAGGCCCAATCATCCATCAGGATGTGGAAGCCATCAGCCACGCCGATACGCCGGAAGATCTCGTTCGCAAGGGCCGCGACATTGAACGTCGCGTGCTTGCACAGGCGGTGCACTGGCATTTGCAGGACCGCGTCTTCGTGAACGGCACGAAAACAGTGGTGTTCAAAGACTAAGCTGAGTTGGGAGGGGATAAAGCCCCTCCCCGCTTTTTTAGCGGACGTGCCCGGACCAAGTCCGCAGACCCGGCATGGTGCGGTCCTCGCTCTTCAAGGCTTCGGCCACTGCCGGACGCGCAGCGACCCGATCCCGCCACTCGACCAGTTTGGGACAGCGGGCTGCGACCTCAAGCTCGGGGAACATCCGCTCCACCATCGCGCCACAGTGCGAATAGAAATTGATATCAGCGAGCGTGTAAGTTTCGCCCGCTAGCCAGGCCGTTTCGCCCAACTGCTTTTCAATTTTGTCGAGCGCATATTCGATCTTGCTCGTCGCATTGGCCAGATCCGCCTCCGAGAAGCCAGACCGCGCCATCATCCATTTCTTGCGCTGATCCGGAAGCGGAATACGCGCCATCAGCTCATCGAACGTCCCATCTTCGATATTCTGGGTGACGATGCGGATCATCCGGTGCCAGCCATGCATTGACACATGGTTCATCACATGTTCGTCGATGAACTTGTTCCAATAGCGCATCCGTGCTGCGCCTTCCGGATCACGGGGGCGCAATGGCGCATCTTCTGGCTGATCGTCCGGAAAAGCATCTTCCAGATATTCGTTGATCACCGTGGTGTGGGTAATGATGACGCCGTCATGATCCAGAACCGGCACCTGCCCTTCCGGATTAATAGCAGTGAACCATTCCGAATGCTGTTCAAACTTATGAAGGTCGACGTAGATGCTCTCATAAGCCAGACCCTTTTCCTTTAAGGGGATCATCGATTTGAGCGAATTCGCCAGCGGCTCGGCGTGATAGTATTTCAGACCCATCTACTTCCTCCCATCGCCAACCATTCGGTTGGTCACGCTTATCGTACGGACAATGTACCGAGAATGCCGCCGTCAACTGCCCAGCCCTGACCGGTGACATGGCTGGCCGCATCAGAGAGCAGGAACGTTGCAACTTCCGCCGTTTCGTCCGCGGTGCCAACCCGTCCTTGTGGCACGTTGCGCCCCATAAATGCCATTGCTGCGGGAATGTCGTCTCCGCCAATATTGTGCAGCAAAGGCGTTTCGATGAGGCCGGGCAATATGCAGTTCACGCGGACAGCGGATGGAGCGACCTCAAGCGCCGCCGCCCGAGCCAAACCAAGTACCGCATGCTTTGATGCGACATAACCGGGATTATTCGCCATGCCGCGTTCGCTCGCAAGACTACCGGTGATAACGATGGATCCGCGTTTGCGTGCGACCATACCTGGCAAAACCCGCTTCATCGCCCAGAAGACGCTTGTCATGTTCGTGCGGATCACCGTGTCGAACATCTCATCATCATAGTCAGAGAATGGCGCAAAACTGCCGCCCATTCCCGCATTGGCAAACAAGCCTTCAATCGGCCCGAACGCGCCTTCGGCTGTGTCGAATACCGATAAGAGAGCGGACTTGTCGCCTACATCAGCAACCCCATAGGCCGCGGCACCGCCTTCAGACCGGATTTCGGCGACAGCCTCCTGAAGCGTGGCCTCGCTGCGAGCCACAAGGGAGACGCGCGCGCCGCGCCGGGCAAGCATCCGTGCAGTTGCCCGACCAATCCCCGTCGACGCGCCGGTGACGAGGATGTGACGGCCCTTAAACTCGGTCATGAAAGGCCGAGAAGCTTTGCGGCGTTGTCTTTCATGATGCCTGGCAACACTTCTTCCTTGAAACCAACCTGACGTGCAGCATCGAGCCACTTTTGCGGGTGGATCAGCGGAAAATCAGACCCGAACAGCATCTTCTTACGCAGTTGCGTGTTCGCATACTGGATGATCTGCGGCTGGAAGTATTTGGGGCTCCATCCCGACAGGTCAATGAACACATTGTCCTTGTGGAGCGCCATCGACAGGCTCTCATCCACCCACGGCCATGAGGGGTGGGCAAGGATGATCTTCATGTCGGGGAAATCGACCGCGACATCAT
>CAJBSR010000308.1 GCA_903958285.1 uncultured Sphingomonadales bacterium | reverse complement strand
GGCTGATCCCGACGGCTGCTGCAATTTCGCGCGTGGTGACGTTCTGCACGCCATGATCAAGAAACAGGCGCATGGCCTCGTTCAAGATCTGCTCGCGCCGGTCTTCGGTTCTCTGGGTTGGTGCAACGGTCACATCGCTTCATCCATCTGCTTGACAAGGCGTGTCAACCTATCAATGATAGGTAGCGAAAGGCCACTTAAATTGATGTTTAGTCGAGGTGCTCTGTCCGCAATATTTTTCAGCACCTTAGCGCTTGTTGGGTGTGGCAGCGCATCCGATGCGCCGCCGGCCGCAAAAGTGCAGCCGACCGTCCGTGTGGCCCTTGTTGGGACGACTGCCGCGTCGCCTATGATGCAGGCGATCGGCACCGCCGTGTGGCGGCAGGAAACGCCACTTGGATTTACATCGGATGGGCAGATTTCCCGCATATTGGTCAATGAAGGCGATCTCGTTCGCCGGGGGCAGCTTCTGGCAACGTTGGACACAACGCCAATCGCGGCTGAACTCTCCGTCGCACAGGCAGAAGCCCGGCGGTCACAGTCTGAACTGGCACGTTTGGCGCATCTCCACCGCAATGGCTGGGTGACGAAGCAAAGGCTGGAAGCAGCACAAGCCGCGTCTGAAGTGTCTGCGGCTCAGGTGCGGGCGCGCCGCTTTGCGGTGCAGACGGCCCAAGTGATTGCACCCAGCAGCGGCGTCGTGCTGGCGCGCTTGGCCGAGCCCACGCAAGTCATCGCCAAGGGGTCGCCCGTGCTTGTCATTGGGGAAACTGACGGCGGCTATGTCATCCGGGTTCCGGTCAATGATCGCGTCGCTGCCTCTTTGACGATGGGAGAGCCTGCGCTTGTGCGGTTCGAAGCGTTAGGAGCTACACCGCTCCAAGGTCGCATTGTGGAGATTGGCGGCCGCGCACGGCAGACGACCGGCACATTTGACGTTGAAATTTCGTTGCCCAACGCACCCGGTCTGCGCTCCGGCATGATCGGGACTGCGACGTTGGCGATCTCGCCGCGCGGTGCGGCTCCCGCCATCACCTTACCCGCCATTGCCATTCTCTCTCCTCGGGCGGGGGAAGGGCTGGTTTATGTGGTGGATGCAAGCGGCACGGCGCGGCTGCGTCAGGTGACACTGGGTACCACAAGTGATGCGGGTGTTGAGGTGCTGTCCGGCGTGAAAACAGGGGAGCGCATTGCCTTGTCCGGGTTCGATAAAATCCGAGACGGTATGCGCGTCAATGTTGTGACACGCACCCCGTGAACCTCATCGCATTTGCCGTAAAGCGCTGGCAGCTGACGGCGGTCATCTTCCTGTTGTTCGCAGCCTTGGGTGTTCAGGCCTTTCTCACGATTCCGAGATCTGCCGATCCGCATTTTCCAATTCCGACGATCGTAACCGTCGTCTCCCTTCCCGGGGCTGATGCTGCTGAAATTGAAGAGACCGTTGCCAAGCCCATCGAAGAGGCTGTTCAAGGCATCGATCGGATCAAGGAAATCCGCTCCACCAGTAACAGCGGTGTGGCCGTCATTTCGACGGAATTTGATCATGGGACCAATGCAGACCAAGCGCTGGACCGGGTAGTCCGCGATGTAAACGCCATTCGCGGTCAGCTGCCCTCTGGCATCGGGCGCATTGAATTCCGCCGCGTGCGGTCGACGGAAGCCGCGGTGGTCCAGCTCGCTTTGGTCAGTGATAATGCCTCCTGGAGGCGGATGGACAAGTACGCGCAGGATGTTCGCGACAGGTTAAATGTCGTGCCCGGTGTCCGGGCGACGACAATCTTTGGTTTGGCCAAACCCGAACTTCGCGTCGCAATTGATTCCGGTCGCCTATCTGAAGCCGGCATTCCCGCGACCGCCGTTGCCAATGGCATTTCCGCAGGTGGCGCAACGATTGCGGCGGGCGCCATAAATGCGGGAGACCGGCGGTTCAATGTCGATGCCGGGGGCGCGTACCGCTCGCTTGAAGCGCTTAGAGGGTCCATCATCAAGGGGGAACCGGGTCGCTTTGTAACCGTTGGGGACGTCGCCAAGGTTGAGTGGGCGGAAGCCGAACAGCTTCATTACACGCGCTACAACGGCCAAAGAGCCATTTTCATTTCCGTAAAACAGAAAGACGCGGTTAGCGCACCGGATTTGCGAAAGCGGCTTGGTGTTGTGGTGGAGTCGCTCAACGCATCGCTCCCCCCTGATATGAAGCTTGCCATAGCCTTTGATCAGACGCTGGATATCAAGCGCCGGCTGAACCAACTGGCGACGGATTTTGCCATTGCGTTGGCTCTGGTGCTGATCACGCTCATCCCTCTGGGTTTGCGCGCGTCGCTGGTCGTGATGGTGTCGATCCCCTTGTCGCTGGCCATGGGCGTCTTCGCCCTTGCCCAATTGGGCTACACGCTCAATCAAATCAGCATATCAGGGTTCATCATTTCGCTTGGTCTGTTGGTCGACGATTCCATTGTCGTGACCGAGAATATTGAGCGCCATATGCGGGGCGGGGAAGCGCCGACGGATGCGGCCATCAGCGGCACCAAGGAAATCAGTCTTGCGGTGCTTGGGTCAACAGGCGTGTTGCTGTTCGCTTTCTTGCCGCTGACGTTCCTGCCGGAAAGCT
>CAJBSR010000307.1 GCA_903958285.1 uncultured Sphingomonadales bacterium | reverse complement strand
CGACGCCCATTGAGCAAGACGAGCGTATTGCCTGTGCCGACGCTTCGCAGGTTGATGGACGCATTGTCGCCGCGGGCATCATTAAGATTGCCTGTTGTCCGAGCTTCTTGGAACTGAACATCGCCGGCCTGAGGAATGGAACGGAACAGTTCGTCACCGGAAACGCTGCCCGTAGCTAAAATGCGATCGGTATCCAGAACAGAAACCGGCAGTGCGCCAGATATCTTAGCCCCTTCAATGCGACTTCCCACAACAACAATTTCATCGGTTGCCGCTGGCTGATCGGCGGCCGCTGGGGGCGAAGTTATCTGGGCATGCGATACTGAAGGCGCAATTGAAACAATGGCACTGCTGAACAACAGACCTGCCCGATAAACGCTCTTATATGCCGCCATGTACGCCCCCTAAGTTTTAACCAAATTATCGTGGCTTAAAGGACGTTTCTTACATCGCGCCGTCCGCCTTACAAGCGGAGGACATTACAATTTTATGACCTTTCCATTCCTTTTGGTTATGGAAGGCCAGTCTCAAGATTGTAGCTTTTGGGTGCTGAAGGCCCTTAAATTGCGGGCCTCATCATTTAAGGTTCCCCAGATGTCCTCGACACCAGAAAAGCCGCCCCTCACCGCAGTGCGCTTCGCCGGAAATATTGCCTATGTTTCCGGTCAACTACCTAGAGGTTCAGATGGCGCGATTGTCTCCGGAGACGCGCGCGTGCAGACCCGCCAATCGCTGGTCAATCTTGAACGCGCCCTGGCATCCGCGGGCCTGTCGCTTACAGATGTTGTCAAAGTGACGGCTTGGCTTACCGACGCGCGCCATATGGCCGAATTCAACGCGGTCTATCGCGAGTTTTTCGTCGAACCCTACCCTGCACGGTCAGTTGTCATTTCAGCGTTGGTCGCGCCGGATGCAGTGGTGGAAATTGAAGCCGTCGCTGGTAAGTGAATTGACTGGTCACGTTTCAACAGACACAGCTTTGCGGCTTTCGCCGAGCAGCAATTGCTCGCGGCAGAGAGCGGATCTAATATTGCGAGACATCCGGCTCTTGGAGACAAGTTCGCATTAGACGGACAGCACCGGCGGACGGTCTCACTTATCGTGTTTCTGGCTGCAAAATTAAATCTGCGCCCTTTTCTGCTATCATGATTGCGGGAGCGTTGGTATTTCCAGACACCAGACGTGGCATGACAGATGCGTCAACCACCCGCAGTCCACTAACTCCATTGACGCGCAAACACGGATCCACAACGGCCGCCGCGTCGATACCCATGCGACAAGTGCCCACAGGGTGATAGCCCGTATTGCCATAGGCTTTGGCATAGTCCACCAACTCATCATCCGTTTGGCACCCAGCGCCCGGCCACGCTTCATACTCAACCAATGGCGCTAAGGATGGGCTATTGACCAAGTCGCGCGCGATACACATTGCACGCACGGATAATCTTCGATCTTCTGGCGCATCCAACCAGTTATGAACAATGTCGGGCACCTCCTTTGGGTCGGGACCGTTCAGCCGCACATGACCGCGAGATTCGGGGCGCAAAACATTTGGGCCAAGCGTTAATCCGGGCCATGGTGAAAGCGCAGATTTTTCACCGGTCGCTGCTGCGTCCAAATCTCCTGTAACAGGCAGGCAGTGGAATTGAATATCTGGCCGATCCAGCGCAGCATCAGATTTCAAAAAGGCCCCCACCTGGGCGGCAGGAATGGTCATCGCGCCATCCCGACGCGCCACATAGCGCAGCACATTCCACAAAAGACGACCGCCCGACAATTCTTGGTTATAGCTGTAGACACCGGCTCTCAGGCGCCAGCTCATCGTCAAAATATAATGGTCTTGGAGATTTTGGCCCACATCTGGACTATTCTGCACCACGGGAATGCCCATCTCCTGCAAATGCGCCGCTGGGCCAATGCCTGACAGCAGCAACAGCTTGGGGCTATGATAGGCCCCAGCCGACAAAATAACCTCGCGCCGCGCAGCAATGGCCTGAAGGCCCTGAGCGCTTTCAAT
>CAJBSR010000306.1 GCA_903958285.1 uncultured Sphingomonadales bacterium | reverse complement strand
CAGGGCCAAGACAGGCAGACAGGCTGACCCCCGTCTTGCCCATGCGGTCGGCCTGCTTTCGGGCGCCGCTGTTGACTGGCTGCGCGACCGCTTTGACATCCCCCTGACCCTCGATACGGCTTGGAAGCCTGCCTTTGGACATAGCGTGATGCGGATGCATGTTACGCCAGGACGCAGCGGCGCGGACTTGATGGATCGCTTGCTCTCCGCTTGCGATCGCGTGGGCATTCCAGTTCTTACCAACGCCTGCGTCACCAGTCTGTTTACCGAGCAGGATAAGGTGAAGGGAGTGCGTTACAAAAGGCCCGATGACAGCAATGAGGATATCGGCTGTGGCGCGCTAATCATTGCAACTTGCGGCTTTGGCGGCAATGCGGAAATGGTCTCTCGTCATATCCCCAATATGGCCAAAGCCCGTTACTTTGGATGGGATGGCAATCGTGGTGACGGTATCCTGCTCGGCGCTGCGCTTGGCGGCGAGTTGGCAGATATGGACGCCTATCAGGGCTTGGGCCTGCTCGCGGATCCTGCTGGAATTGATCTTAACCCGAGGTTCCTCATTGAAGGCGGCATTCAGGTTAACCGCGATGGGCAGAGATTTTCCCATGAGTTGGATGACGTTTCGGGCCAAGGGGCTCGGGTCATCGCTCAGCCCGGAGGAGTAGCTTGGGTCATCTACGACGAGCGCATCCATGCCTCTTGCGAAGATCTTCCCCAATATGTTTTGCTGCGGGAGGCTGGGGGCGTTGTAAACGCAGACAGCATCGAACACCTAAGCGCGCGTTGCAGTATCAACGCCCAGGGCCTGCAACAAACGCTTGCCGACATCGCAAGCGGCCAGAAGGATCACTGGGGCCGATTCTTTACCGATGCTGAGCTTCAGCCACCCTTTTACGCTGTGAAGGTGACTGGCGCCCTCTTTCACACGCAAGGTGGTCTCAATGTTGATGCCGAAGCTCGTGTCTTGCACCCGACAGGGCGACACCTGCCAAACCTTTTCGCCGGAGGAGGCGCCGCACGCGGAATTAGCGGCCGCGGTCCGTCCGGTTACCTTCCGGGAGCAGGCCTCTGCACGGCAATTGCGCTAGGGTATGCAGCGGGGAAATCGGCTGCTGAACTTGCCTTGGGGAAGCGGTAGATCTGAGCTCAAATCATAATCTACTGGCAAAGCTGCCAAAGGGGGGGCAATCTAACCGCCCGGCTCCGATCCCTGCTGGAGGAAAACTGGGGTCACGTTACTCGGGCCCCAATTAGCTAAGATTTGGGTCGATGAAATCTCCGTTCTAAATCAGATATTTATAAGGCCACCGTAAAATCCGAACACGATCCGAACACGGCAAAATCGGCACCTCCCACCGGGAAGTGATTTTCTAAACCGTTGATTTTCTTGGGAAAACTGGAGCGGGCGAAGGGATTCGAACCCTCGACCCCAACCTTGACAAGGTTGAGATCGATCATTTTAAGGCCATAACTCTCGAATAGTTTCGATAAGTTATGGTCCTGCACACAGGCGATGATGGTGCCCTGCCGTGCAGGTCATTGCTCGCAGTGCCAAATTATCCTCTCCGATGTTCGAAATCTCATGGACAGCACAGCGGGTCCGCTTTGATAGATACAGCCCAACAACCGGCTCGAGAACAGCCACTCGCCCTAACGACGAAAAGAGTGGTAAACACTCAGATTCAGGCAAATGAAGACGCTCCAGAAGTTCGCGTCCGTCCGCGCCTCGCTCCACAACCACTTCAATCGGAGCGTCATATCACCGACAGACAGACTTACAAAGAACGACGCTGGGCAGTGTTTGCCGAGTGGAGCAACCTTGCGGCTTGAGGGTTTACGTCCCCTGCCCGACTTTCGTTTGCTGGAGAGATGTTCGCATTAGGCTGACAACATCCTCAGGAACCCTGCAATGGCAGCGCAGCCTCAACGGCTCGGGCCAGGAAATCTGGTACAATGCGGCAGTTGATGCATCCGGCAACGTTTATGTGGCCGGCTATTCAACCACGAGCGGTGGCTCCGGAAATGCCGACGCGCTGAT
>CAJBSR010000305.1 GCA_903958285.1 uncultured Sphingomonadales bacterium | reverse complement strand
GCTCTGAGAGTGAATATGACGCCTTCGGTGCGGCACACAGCTCGACGTCAATTTCTGCCGCGCTTGGCTTTGCCGTCGCCAACAAGATGGCGGGCAAGCCGGGCAGGGGTATTGCCGTCATCGGCGACGGAGCCATGTCAGCCGGCATGGCCTATGAGGCGATGAACAACGCGGCACAGGCCGGTAACCGGTTGATCGTCATCCTCAACGACAATGACATGTCGATTGCGCCGCCAGTGGGTGGGCTTTCTGCCTATCTCGCACGATTGGTGTCGTCGCAGCCTTTCCTCAGCCTTCGTGAGCTGGCCAAGCGGATCTCCCGTCGCCTCCCAGAGCCGCTGCACCTCGCGGCCAAGAAGACGGACGAATTCGCCCGTGGTATGGCGATGGGTGGCACTCTGTTTGAAGAACTCGGCTTCTATTACGTCGGGCCAATTGATGGGCATAATCTCGAGCATTTGATCCCTGTGCTCGAAAACGTCCGCGATGCGGCGGAAGGCCCATGCTTGATCCACGTCGTGACCAAGAAGGGGCATGGCTATGCCCCCGCAGAGGCCGCGGCAGACAAATATCATGGCGTCCAGAAGTTTGACGTCGTGACTGGTACGCAGGTCAAGGCGCCTCCGGGTCCGCCCTCCTATCAGAACGTCTTTGGCGATACGCTCGCCAAACTGGCCGACACCGATCCCCGCATTTGCGCGATTACAGCGGCCATGCCGAGCGGGACGGGCGTGGACCGCTTTGCCAAAGCACATCCTGACCGGGCCTTTGATGTCGGCATTGCTGAGCAACATGCCGTGACCTTTGCCGCCGGACTGGCAGCAGAAGGCATGCGCCCGTTCTGCGCGATTTATTCAACATTCCTGCAGCGCGCGTACGATCAGGTTGTCCATGATGTGGCGATTCAGAACTTGCCGGTGCGTTTCGCGATTGACCGTGCCGGCCTTGTCGGTGCCGATGGCGCCACGCACGCCGGGTCGTTTGATGTGACGTATCTCGCATCGCTCCCCAATATGGTCGTGATGGCGCCCTCTGATGAGGCGGAACTGGTCCATATGACCTATACCGCCGCACTCCATGACAGTGGGCCGATTGCCTTGCGCTACCCGCGCGGCAACGGGACCGGCATTGCGCTGCCCGACGCCCCTCAGGCGCTGGAGATCGGCAAGGGTCGCATCGTCCGCCATGGCAAGAAGGTGGCCATCCTGTCGCTTGGAACGCGTCTGGAAGAGGCGATGAAGGCAGCGGACATGCTGGAGGCCAAGGGGCTGTCAACCACAGTCGCTGATCTTCGCTTCGCCAAGCCGCTCGACGTGGAGCTGATCCGCAAGCTGCTCACCAGTCATGAAGTTGCTGTTACCGTTGAGGAAGCTAGCATTGGCGGCTTTGGCGCCCATGTGCTGACCATGGCGAGCGACGAAGGCTTAATCGATGCCGGGCTTAAACTGCGGACATTGCGCCTGCCCGATGTTTTCCAAGATCACGATAGCCCGCAAAAGCAATATGACGAGGCGGGCTTGAACGCGCCACAGATCGTTGAATCGGTACTGAAGGCATTGCGCATCAACTCGGCGGTGGCCGAAGCTGGCCAGCGCGCTTAACTGTTCAAATGGCAAAGGTCCGCGCTGACCAGCTGCTCGTGGACCGCGGGCTCGCCGAAAGCCGGACGCGTGCGCAGGCGCTCATCCTTGCAGGCATCGTCTACCTTGGTGATCGCAAGATCGAAAAAGCTGGCCAGCAAGTCGCCGGAGACGCTGTGCTCGACGTGCGGGGCCGGGATCACCCCTGGGTGTCACGCGGGGGTATCAAACTCGCCCATGCGCTGGAGCATTTCGGTTGGGACGTCTCTGGTGCTGTCGCCATGGATGTGGGCAGTTCAACAGGCGGCTTCACTGATGTTTTGCTCACAAATGGCGCTGTAAAGGTCTTTGCGGTCGATAGCGGCACCAATCAGTTGGCTTGGAAGCTGCGCAATGATCCGCGGGTTGCGGTTCACGAACAGACCAGTGCCCGTATTCTGACAGAGAAGGAAATCACTGAGGCCGTTGATATCATTGTCT
>CAJBSR010000304.1 GCA_903958285.1 uncultured Sphingomonadales bacterium | reverse complement strand
ATCAACTTCGCAACATTTTCCACATATCCTTAGGCATCAGCCATGCATTGACCCTGCATCTCCACAAGGAGCGGTTTCGGTCTGGATCGTGGCATGGTGGATGGCGAACCTGCTTTCGAGCATTTCTGCAAGAGCGCGACGTGTGGCTTCGGCATCGGCTCCGTCGGCTAATGCGACATGGGCGGTCAGGCTGGCGTCATCACCGGCAACCGACCACAAATGAAGATCATGCACGCCCGCGACGCCCGCGGCTTCATTTATTGCCGCGCGGATCGCTTTCAGGTCGAACCCGCGAGGGACGCCTTGCAAGAGGATGTGGGTTGTATCGCGAAGCAAGACCCAAGTACGCGGCAACACCCACAGGCCGATACCGATAGCAACAATTGGATCAATCCAGTTATAGCCGGTCAGATAGATGGCAACTGCCGCTGCGATCACGCCGAGCGAGCCGAGCATATCAGCCCACACTTCAAGATAGGCTCCTTTGACGTTGAGGCTGTCATCTTTTCCGCCCGCCAATACCCGCATAGAAATGAGGTTCACAACAAGTCCGATGGTCGCGACCGTCAGCATCCCGACAGATTCAACCGGCTTGGGGTCGAAGAAACGACCGATGCCCTCAATCAGCACATAACCCGCAACCGCAAAGAGCAAGATTGCATTGAATGCGGCAGCCAGAATTTCAAAACGGCGATAGCCAAAGGTGCGTTTGTCATCAGGTGGCCGCTGGCCGATTTTGACCGCAGCAAGCGCAATGGCGAGTGCAGCGGAGTCCGTGAACATATGCGCAGCATCGGAGAGCAACGCGAGGCTATCGAACAGAAACGCGCCCACCAATTCTGCAACGAGAAAAACGGACGTGAGCGACAAAGCGATAGCAAGCCGTCTGGTGCTGGCCCCCGCGCCATGATTGTGGCCAGCGTGTCCCCCGTCATCCTGTCTGTGATCTTCGCTCATGCGACTGCTTCCTTGTAAATGACTTCATTTTGCTCTTCCCGCCTATGGATCAACCGGTAGAGCGCAGGCAGCACGATCAAAGTCAGTATCGTCGAGGAGAGAATCCCGCCGATGACAACACTGGCGAGCGGACGTTGCACTTCTGACCCAGCACCCACATTGAGCGCCATCGGCACAAAGCCCAATGAGGCGACAAGCGCGGTCATCAACACCGGACGGAGCCGGGTGAGCGCGCCCTCCCGGATCGCTGCATCAAGGTCCATCCCGCGTTCGCGCAAGTCTTTGATGAAGGACAGCATGACAACGCCGTTCAACACCGCGACGCCAGACAGTGCAATGAAGCCGATGCCAGCCGAAATCGACATCGGAATGTCGCGCAGCGCCAAAGCCGCAACGCCGCCAGTGAGTGCGAGCGGCACGCCCGAGAATACGATGGCCGCGTCTTTGGCAGACCCGAACAGCGTGAACAGCAACCCGAAAATCAGAAGCAATGCGAGTGGCACCACGATCTGAAGCCGTGTGGCTGCCGACTGCAATTGTTCAAACGTCCCGCCATATTCGACATAATAGCCTTCGGGCAGCGTTACCTCTGCATCAATCTTGGTCCGCAGCTCAGCGATGAACGACCCCAGATCTCGTCCTCGAACATTCGCAGTGATCACCGCGCGGCGTTTGCCATTTTCGCGGCTGATCTGGTTGGGGCCAACCGAAAGCTCAACGTCGGCGACTTGCGCCAGCGGCACGAAGCCCGCCGCGCCGTCGCCGCCAATGGGGATTGGCAGGCTGCCAAGCGCATCGACGTTGGTGCGTAGCTCCTCAGGCAGGCGGACGACGACATCGAAGCGCCGGTCGCCCTCGAATACTTGTCCCGCCGCTCGTCCGCCCGTTGCGGTTGCGACGGCATCCTGTACATCGCTCATGTTGATGCCGTAGCGGGCCAGCATGTCTCGTTTGGGCGTCACGGCAAGGACGGGCAGGCCCGTTACTTGCTCGATCTTCACGTCCTCGGCACCGGGGATGGACTCGACAACCTCCTCGACGGCGCCGCCGCTTTCCAGCAATTGGTCGAGATCGTCACCGAACAGCTTGACCGCAACGTCCGAACGAACGCCTGCAATGAGCTCGTTCATCCGCATTTGCACTGGCTGCGTGAATTCGTAATTGTTGCCGGGAATCTGTTGAACGGCCTTGTTAAGCTCAGCGATAAGCTGGTCACGCGGTTTACGCGGGTCGGGCCATTGAACGCGGTCTTTCAGCATGATGAAGTTATCCGCGACCGAAGGCGGCATCGGGTCGGTTGCCACATCGGCTGTGCCAATCTTGGCGAACACCCGTTCGACTTCGGGAAATTTTCGAATGCGGTTTTCAAGTGCTTCCTGCATCTTGATCGCCTGGCTTAGGCTGGTGCCGGGAATGCGCAGCGCGTGCATCGCGATATCGCCTTCATCCAGGTTCGGGATAAACTCTGAACCCAGCCGCGTCGCACCAACGCCTGCAAGCAAGACAAGTGCGACAGCGCCGCCGATAATCAGCTTGCCGCGCTTCATCGTCGCATCAAGCAACGGCGCGTATTGGCGATTGAGCCAGCTCATCACGCGGTTTTCTTTCTCTTCCAAGCGGCCTGTCACGAATTGCGCGATGGCGGCAGGAACGAGGGTCAGCGCGAGGATCAAAGCTGCGGTGAGTGCCATGACGACGGTGATCGCCATCGGATGGAAGGTTTTGCCTTCGATTCCCGTCAGCGCGAAGATCGGCAGATAAACAACAGTGATGATGATGACGCCGAAAATGCTCGGCTTCATCACTTCGGCGCTGGCGCTTGCAACCAAACCAAAGCGTTCGTCGCGGTCTAGCAGACGGCCAAGCCGGTGCTGCGCCTCGCCCAAGCGGCGCAAGCAATTCTCGACGATGATGACCGCGCCATCGACGATCAAGCCGAAGTCCAGCGCACCCAGACTCATCAAATTGGCAGAAGTCCGCGTCTGCACCATGCCGGTCAGCGTCATCAGCATGGCAACCGGAATCACCGCCGCCGTAATTAGCGCCGCGCGAATGTTGCCCAAAAGCAGAAACAGCACGACAACAACGAGCAAAGCGCCTTCGGCAAGGTTCTTTTCAACAGTCGCAATAGTCCGGTCGACCAATTCGGTGCGGTCATAGAGCGGGTGGGCAACGACGCCTGCTGGAAGCGATTTCGTGGCTTGTTCAAGCCGTTCGGCGGCGGCTTGCGCAACCACGCGCGGGTTTTCACCGGTCAGCATGAAGATGGTGCCAAGCACGATCTCCTTGCCGTTCTCGGTGGCGGCTCCTGTTCGCAGTTCAGAGCCGATCACAACCTCGGCAACATCGCCGATGCGGATAGGGACACCGCCGCGCGTTGCGACGATGATTTGCGACAGGTCGGCTTCATCCTTTGCCTGACCCGGCACACGGATCAGGATTTGCTCGCCTGCACGCTCGACATAACCTGCGCCCTTGTTGGCATTGTTGGCCTCAAGCGCCTCGACAATATCGGTCAGCGACAGTTTGAGTGAAGCGAGCTGCTGCGGGTTGGGTGTGACATGATATTGCCGTGCATATCCGCCGATAGTGTTGACCTCGGCAACGCCGGGAATTGTCCGCATCTGCGGACGCACGACCCAATCGGACAGCGTTCGCAGATCGCTTGGTGTATATTCCGAGCCATCGGGTTTGCGCGCGCCGGGTTTCGGCTCGACAGCATACATGAAGATTTCGCCAAGGCCCGTTGCGAGCGGGCCAAGCTGCGGTTCGATTCCCGGGGGCAGTTGCGACTTCGCCGACTGGATTCGCTCATTGACAAGCTGGCGCGCGAAATAGGTATCGGTGCCGTCTTCGAAGACCACTGTAACCTGACTCAATCCGTAACGTGAGATTGACCGCGTATAGGCGAGTTTCGGGATGCCAGAGATCGCAGTTTCGATGGGAAAGGTAATGCGCTGTTCGGCTTCAAGCGGTGAAAAGCCCTCCGCCTCGGTGTTAATCTGCACCTGAACATTGGTGATGTCGGGAACAGCGTCGATGGGAAGCTTGGTCGCGCTATAGACGCCGAGTGCGCAAAGCAGCGCGACGACAGCTAACACAAACCAGCGCTGGCGGATGGAAAAGCCGATGATACGGGCAAGCATGTCAGTTATCCCCGATCAATGGTCATGGCTCGCGCCGGACTTTTCGATGTCGGCGCGAATGAGAAAGGCTCCTTTGGCGGCATACGGCGTGCCGGGCTTGATGCCCGAAAGCACTTCGGTCCATTCGGGTGACTTGCGGCCGAGTTCCAACATGCGGACCTCGTAATCTTGGCCGTAATTGGCAAAGACCACCGTGAAGTCGCGGAAGCGTTGCAAGGCTTCGGTACGCACCGCCAGCGGCACCTGCACCGCGTTGATCGTCACACGGCCACGAAGCGCCATGCCGGGACGCAACCGTCCCCCTCGATTGGGGACCGACGCCCGCACAAGCGCTGTGCCTGCTTCGGCATTGCCGTCGGGCAGATACTGGCCCAGCCGTGTCGCTGCGATTGCCGTGCCTTCCATCGTTTCGATCTGCACCGCCATACCGGGCTGGATTGCGCCCAAATCCTTGGGGAAGATGTTAAACACGACCGTCGTCTGGGCTGGGTCGGTAATGACATAAAGTGCGCGGTCAAAGGTCACGTCGCCGGGGTTGCCATTGCGTTCGGCAACGACGCCGCTCACCGTCGAATAGACCGGATAGACTTGCAATGACTCGCTCGACTCGATCCGCGCCAGCAATTGACCGCGTTTCACAGTGTCGCCGACCTGTTTTGTGACCGAAACAATCCGCCCCGGAAACTGGCCGCGAATTTCGGATCGTGCGGTCGTCGCCAACTGGACTGTCCCATACAGCTCGCGCGTCTCACCGATGGTCGCCGGCCCCACAGTTTCAATCTCGATGCCACCCGCCTTGGCGGCATCAGCGGTGATCCGAGTGCGCCCTTCGGGGCTGGCATAACGCCAGACATGGCGCTTGCCGCTCTCGACCGCGACAACCTCGACATCGAAACTATGCGGTTCCTCGACAACGCCCTGACCGGTCAAATAATCCTTCTCGGCCTTGAACGGGAAGGTGTTGACTTCACCGCCCAGCCGCTTGAGCGTCACCGTCAATTGCACGGTCTTGGCATCGACTGGCTTGCCGTCCTTGGTCGGATAGACCCGGAACTGCGGCGGCACACCGTCATCGAATATGGTCATTTCAACCGCGAAGTCGCCATCCTTCAAAAGTCGGCCGTTGTGCGGCCCTTTCGCTGGTTCGCCTTCCTCGCCATGCTCCTCGGCGGGTTCGCTGCTGCTGCCGCAGGCTGCCAAAGGCGCGATAATAAAAAGCGCGACTGCAAGCCGCTTGATGATGGTCTTTTTCATGGATTAGTCCCCCTGTCGGCAGCGGCGTCAAAGCGTCCGGTCAGCCGGTCAATTTCTGTTTGAAGGTCACGGTAGCGGATAACGGCATCGAGCCATTCGGCCTGTGCTTCCACAATGGCATCAGCGGCACCCTGCATATCGCGGAACGTGAAGCCGCCGCGTGCATAACCATCGCGCACTTGGCGGAGTGCCTTGGTCGTCTGAGGATAGACCTCCCGAACGATGGCATCGGCACGCGTACGGGCAGCGTCGGCTTCGGCACCAAGACTGGCCAGACGGCGGAGCCGGTCGAGCCGCTCGGCCTCGGCGGTTAGTTCGATCCGCAGCTTTTCAGCCTGCGCCTTGGCGATATTGCCCTGGTTACGGTCGAAGCGTCCCAAAGGAATCGTAATACCCGCAACCAGCGCCACATCATTGGTGCCACGCAGGAAGCGCGCGCCTCCATTGACGGAGTAGTCAGGTCGCGCCCGCGTCTGTTCCAATATCACTGCTGCCGACGCTCGCGCGACCTCGGACTGTGCGAGTTCCGCATCGGCTATCGCTAGTTCCCTCGCTGCCGGGATGCCCGACAAAACCTCGCCGACCGTGTCGACATCCTCAGGCCGACCGTTCCAATATGCGGCAAGCGCCGCGCTCGCTCCCTGCTGACGAGCCTGAGCTTCGGTCAGATTAAGGCGCGCTTGCGTGACCCGCGCCGACGCGCTCGTCTCGACGAACAGCGGATCTTTATATCCGCGCACGCGGCGTAAAGCCTCGCGCTGCATTTCAACTTCGACGCCTAACCGGGTCTCTGCGATCTCAACGACATAGCCTGCGATCACAACATCGAGAAACGCACGCTGGACGGCGCTGACAAGTTCAAGCCGTGCGACCCGCGACGATGCTTCGGCAACGCCGATGTCACGTTCTGCATAGGCAACACGCGCGTCCCGTTTTCCGCCGCGCTCAATCGTCTGGCTATAGGTGCCAGTGATCTCGGCTTGGCCAAAGACATTATAGGGTCCGCTGCCGACAAGGTTTTCGCCCTCGACGGTGACGGTTGGGTTGGGGCGGACGCCCGCTTGGACACGGCCAGCTTGTGCGGCAGCGACCGCCGCCTCATTGGCGCGGATCGACGGCGCGGCCTCAATGGCCTTGGCAATGGCCTCATCCAGCGTGATCGGCTCCGCAAAGGCAGCCGTAGCCGGAAAGGCCAGCGCCGCCGCCAGCAAGGCGGTGCGCAATTTGGGAAACATATTAAAACTCCTGAACCGGATGACACGTTAAAGGGTTGGGCGCGAGGCCCGCCCTAACGGCGCGGTTCAGGCAGAGGGTGGTTCAGTGGGGGGTGCCTGACTGAAAGAGGTCAGCGGGTTTGCACGGTGGAACGACAAGAGCGCCTTCGTGGAGGCCGCAACAAGCGCAATGTCAGTCGTGCGGGCGTCGAGCGCGGTCGGGCAGTGATGATGAAGGCTGTCACCCGCGCCTTCATGTGAGGGTGCTTCGTCGCCGTGATAGTCGGACATCGCGTCATGACCAAAGCTAACGCCGCGTTCTGTGTGATGGCTTGCCGGTTCCTCATGTGCGACCGCAGGCGCATGGATCGTGCTCGCGACAAGCGCGAAAACAAGAATCATGCGGGCGAACAAAACCTTCACTAGCCTTCGCTTAGTCGTAGCTCCCGGTTTGGGCAAATAGTTCGTCATTCGGAAGGGGCTTCGATTGCACGGCGCAGGTCGTCGGGAACAGGCATCGGTTGAAAAGCGCTGACATTCGAGCGCCCGGTATTGCCGACAGGGATGCGTCCGGTCAGCGAACCAAGCGGCGCGAGGGCGAGCCGGACGATTTGCCCCGCCGTCTCACGCCAGTCGCGTTGTTCGACCGCAAAGCCGAGCATCGACACATGACTGGCAAGATGCAGCCCCAAATGCGGCTGCGACACAATGTGCGCCCTTTCAAGGTGCAGCCATGCAACGTCGATTTCGCCAGAGCCGCGCGCGGCGTGAAATAAGGCCAGTTCATCCGCGATGACGCGGCGCATAGGCAGCGTCCGCGCAAGCCGGCGCCATCGCTGCTGCCTGTGCCGATAGAACATCTGGGCAAACCCCCAAATGAACGGGGTCAATATTCCGGCGGAAATTTCGACGTCATCGTTATAATGCGTGCCGCCATCGGCATCCGGCGTAATCGTAATCCAATGGTCCCACTTGGAAATAAGCGCACTGTAGCCATTGTCGCGCAACCGCTTTGGCCATTCGCCAATTTCAGGCTCGTGGAGCGAAGTCACGATCCATTGCGTTCCGAAAGGTATGAACCCAAACAGGCGCAACTTGACCTGATAGCGCCCACCAGGCCGGAATGCGTCGAGCGAGGTTTCGCCGACAGGAATGAAGCGCAGCATCGGCCAAGCAATATGTTGCAACAGGGGTGCAGTCTGAACCTCGGCCCAAACTGTCGCGGGTGGCAGGTCGATCCTTGTTGAGCGTAAAACTTTCACGCCGCAACTGTCCGCAATTCGGCGTTCGCCTGCCGGAACACCTGAACGCCGCCAGTAAGAGCAAGCCCCGCCATGATCGCGGCTACCATCAGGTCAGGCCATGCGCTGCCGGTCCCAAAAACGCCAAGCGCTGCCATCATCACCGCGACATTGCCGATGGCGTCGTTACGCGAGCAGATCCAGACCGAGCGCATATTCGCATCGCCGGTGCGGTAGCGATAGAGCAACAACGCGACCCCGACATTGGCGGCAAGCGCCAGCGCGCCGATAGCACCCATCATGGCCGGGTCAGGCGCGGTGCCGTTCACGAACGCGAGAACTGCGCTCCCGAACACCCAGGCTGCAAAGCCGAGCATGAACAGCGATTTAACCAGCGCTGCGCGCGCACGCCATGCCAACGCTGCCCCTACAACAGCGAGGCTGACCGCATAATTGGCAGCATCGCCAAGAAAGTCGAGCGCGTCGGCTTGAAGCGCGCGGCTGTCTGCCGCCGCGCCTGCACCCATTTCAACGAGGAACATGGCGGCATTGACGATCAGCGCAATCCAAAGAATGCGCCGCCAACGCGGATCGGCCTTGGCCGTTTGGCTTCCGCAGGCGCTCTCGCAACAACTGTCCGCCATTCAACATCCTTCTCGACAAATCCTGAGTCGGACATCTATCTACACCCTGTAGCAACTACAGGGTCAAGCGATGAAAATTGGTGAACTGGCAAACGCGACCGCGACCAACGTAGAGACGGTGCGATATTACGAGAAAATCAGCCTTCTTGCGCCGCCTGCGCGCAGCGCGTCAAACTACCGCAGCTATAGTAACGAACATCTGGCCCGCCTGTCATTCATTCGCCGCGCGCGTGATCTGGGTTTCGCACTGGAGGCAGTGCGGGAATTGCTCACGTTGTCGGATGACACTGGCCAAAGTTGCGAAGCAGTGGACCAGATTGCCAGTGCCCACTTGGCCGAAGTCGAACGCAAGATCGATGACCTTTCGGCTTTACGAAGCGAGCTGACCCGCGTGATAGGAAGTTGCCGCCACGGCACTATCGCCGATTGCAAGATCATTGAAAGCCTCGCGCCCACCCCACAGCTTAAAGGAGCCGCCCAATGACATATCTGCTCATCAAGGCGGTGTTGTCTGCCGTCATAATCGTCGCCGTGTCCGAAATCGCCCGCCGCAATGCTGGAATGGGTGCGTTACTGGCGTCCTTGCCGCTGATTTCCGT
>CAJBSR010000303.1 GCA_903958285.1 uncultured Sphingomonadales bacterium | reverse complement strand
TCCGCTTAGTCTTGTGGAACTCGATGCATCCAGCCTCAAATGGCAGAGCGCAATAGTCAAGGATCCTCCGCACGCTGCCTTCCAGATCGTCAATCAAATCCTCGTTTCTTACGCGCAGGACGCGGCCGGGAAGGACTGTATCCCAATGATCCATAAGCTCAACATACGTGCGATAATAGCGTGCGATATCCTCAATGCCGTATGTGAATTCCTGCCCCTGCGCGAACAGCTGCTTAAAGTTGCTGAAGCAGCAGGCCATCGGCTCGCGCCGCGCATCAATGATCCGGGCATTTGGCAGGATCAGGTGGATCAAGCCCACATGCCTGAAATTATTGGGCATCTTGTCGATAAAATAGGGGCGACCCAAGGCCCGGTTGGGCATGGTGTCAGCGATGTACTGCTCCCCAAAGGCGCGGATAGCGGCTTCATCAAGCTCGGGCAGAATTCCTGGGTAGCGCGGATCATCAAAATTGAGTTCCCGGCCCTGCAATTCATGCACGATGCGCTGGATATCGGGCAATTCCTGCGTGCCTTCAACCATGCTGTGCGACGCAAGGATCTGCTCAATCAATGTTGATCCTGAACGTGGAAGACCAAGCACGAAGATCGGTGAGCGGTCGTCCACGCCCCAGCCAGCGCGTTCGGCAAAGAACGGCGCTGTACACACGCGCTTCTGTTCGCGGGTGTTCGTGTCAAAAAAGCTGGGAATATACCCGTTGCTCGCGCGGTGCATGGTGTTGCCCCGCTCATAAGCAGCCCATGAAGCGGCGTAATCGCCCTTATCCTCAAGTGCTTTGCCCAGCGCAAATGCGATGTGGATACGGTCAGTTTCGGCAGTGGCGAGGTCATCGAGCCGTTCGCGCATGACGGCGATAGAAGCATCTGAGAAGCGATAGGTCTTTAGGTTTGCGAGGCTCCACCAGGCATCGCCGAAATCTGGCCGGTCGACTGTGGCTGCCATATAGGCTTCGATTGCCTCAGCGGTCCGGCCTTCGGTCTTAAGCGCATGGCCGAGCCACAGGTTTAGATCGGAGCGGCGCAAGCGTGCCGAAGGCGAGTCACCGGGGATCTCGCCCAGCATCGCGCGATAATCGGGGATCGCCCCTTCAAAATCGCCAAGCCCGACTTGAATGGTCGCGGCCTGAATACGGTGGGGATGGGCGGCAGGATCAACCTTGAGCAGCGGCTCAAGAGCTTCGCGGGCCTGCGGGAATTTGTGCCGCGCGATCAGCACCTGCACATATTCGCGGCGCGCTTCGTAATGGTCCGGCACCATGGCCAGTACACCGGCATAGAGCGTTTCGGCATCATCCAGCACATTTCGCATATGGCCAATCTGCGCGAGCAGGCGCATCGCTTCTGGATGATCGCCAAATTCAAGCAGGAAGCGGCGGATTTGCATTTCGGCCTCATCGACCTCGCCATCCCCGAAAAGCACTTTGGCTTGAACGATCGGCGGCGGAACGCTTGTAAGATGCGCGACGTGCTTGGCTGCAACCTCCGCACTCTTTGCGTCGCCCGTCATCCGATAGAGTCCGACGAGCATATGCCAGCCCATTAAAAGGGCGGTATTGCGCATGACAGCGACGCGCAAATCGCTGATCGCGGCGGGCGCATCACGGCGGGCGACATGGCAAAGCCCACGTTCCAGAAACAACTGGCTGAATTGTGGATGGTGCTGAGCCAAGCGGCCGAGCATCGCGAAGGCTTCATCGGTCCGTTGGGTCATGCGCAGCGAATGTGCGGCGATCAGGAGTAAATCCCGGTTGGTCGGTTCAACTTCTAGCAGTCTGATCGCGCCGGACAACGCGCCAGCGTGATCATCATTGGCTTGAAGCGCACGCAGTCCATTAACCTCTGCTGCCAACGGAGAGACCGGTGCGGCCGACATTGGCTGGGTATCGTCAGAAATCGGAAGGTCGGTTTGTGTGGCCATAATGCCCTAATGTGTCGGCAATCGGCGGACGCTTGTCAAACTTGCGGCGCCCTAAAAAAGCAAGGGGCGATGCCTATGGCACCGCCCCTGCCTATTACTTCATCGTGGCACGAGATCAGAACTTGGTGCTGATCTTGAGGCCATAAGTGCGCGGACGCACGATCGTCGAGGTCTTGATGTACTGCGACGAGTTGGTGAACGTCGAGGCGTCGCTGTTGAACAGGTTGTCACCGAACACGGTTACCGTCCAATCTTCACGCGTGAAGCCGATCTGCGCGTCAGTCAGGGCATAGCCTGGCATCTTGTAACGCAGCACGGTCGTGGCAGGAACGATGATCCCATTGGGACCAAGCACGCTGCCGTTACCGGCAACATTGCCCGACGGATAGGTCGCCGGCTGGTTGTACATCGAGCTCGTGTAGTTCACGCCAGCCGCAACAAACCACTGGGCGCTCGCTGGACCGTCAAACTCGTAACGGACCCGAACGTTACCCTGGAAGTGCGGGCTGAACGGCGTGATGCCGCCGATGTCGCCAAACGGGCTCTGTACCGGCTTCACGACACCGCCCACGAGGACCTGCGTGATGCACTTGCCGAAGGACGAGGCAGCAGGGTTGTTGGCAATGAAGCACGGCGCGTTAGCCTGCTTGCTGTCGTTGTACGTTGCCGAACCCTGGACCGTCAGACCACCGGCCGGACGCGCCACGATCTGAGCTGAGGCGCCCTTGATGTGGTAGGTTGGGCCGTTGGTTCCAAACGCGGTATTGCCGAAGCCGGCAGCCGGGTTGAAGAAGCCAATCTGCGTGTCTTTCCATTCCATGTAATAGGCAGACGCGTTGAACGTAACCTTGCGGTCGAACAGGTCGGTCTTCACACCCATTTCGTAGTTGGTCAGGTTATCCGGGGCATATGCGGCCGGAACCAGCAACTGCTTCACGCCCGGCCGGATAGGATCGTTAACACGAGCCGAAGGACCGCGGTTGAACGCGCCGGGACGGAAGCCCTGGCTGAACGTGGCGTAAACCATCGTGCCATCCTTGGGCTTCCAGGTGATCGTACCCTTGCTCTTGAAGCCAGTATACTTGGACTTGAGGTTAAGGGCATCAAGGTTCGAACCCGTCACGCACACCGGAGCCTGATAGCAGCTGGCGCTGAACGAGGAGTAGACCGAACCACGCTGATAGTTCTGGTAATTATAATAGCGTGTGCCCGCCGTGATCGTCAGGTTCGGCAAGATGTCAAAATCAACCGAGCCGAACGCTGCATACTGCTTGTAACCACGCTGGATGTCCTGACCGAAGGCGATGGACGGACCGCGGGGGCCCGACTCGTTGAGCGTGGCCGCAGGGTTTGGAGCAACGAGACCAAGGCAGACCGAGCCCGCAGCGCGGATCTGAGCTGCCGTCAGCGCAGGATTGCACGATGGAATGGTCTTGTAATGCCAGTCCATGTTGTCCTCAATTCCGAACTCTTCGTAATAGGCACCAGCGATGGCGCGGATACGACGATCATCAGGTGTGCTGATGCGGAATTCGTGGCTCTGGTGGGTGTTGCGGACCTTGTCCTTCCAGAAGCTGTTTGGCTCATGACAGAAAGGTGCATTGCCAGCATCGAAGTAGTAGTTGGCACCGCCGGTGCACTGATAAAAGATGCCGTAGGTCGCACGGGCATAGTTGGTGTAATCGCCTTGCTGCGTGATGTGACGGGTCAGATAGGCGCCAGTGTAGATCAGATTGAAATCACTGACATTGCCCTTAACCGTCCAAGCCGTGTTCGAGTACTTATCATTGTTGTACTGCGGCGAAAACAGCGTTGCCGAATTGCCTTCGAGCGGCGCGTAATCGTAGGTGTAGGTCTGGGCCGCGAAGGTGCCCCGTGACTTCAGGCTCTGATAGGACTGCGTCAGCAGCACATCCCAATCCGGCGTAACCTGCCACGCGAGCGAGACACGACCACCGGTATAGTCAACCGGGTTGAAATTGTCCTCGACCAGCGCGTTGTTGTTATACTTGCCGTCATTGGTCTGCTGGCTCGGCGTCAAACGGTTGCCGTTGCCCTGATACGCCAGATAGTAAGAACCAAGGTCAGTTGGCAGGCGCGTGAACGTCGAAAACTTGTTGTCGATGTAGCCGCCATGGTGGTCGGTATAGATGACCGCGCGAACCGCAAGCTTGTTCTCGATGATCGGAACGTTGATCATCGCATTGAACGCAGCATTCGCCGAACCACCGGAAGTGCCGCCGTAGCTGCCTTCCATGCGGCCTTCGAACGCGTCGAGCTTCGGCTTGTTCGTGATGTAGCGAACCACACCGGCCTGCGCACCGCCGCCAAACAGGGTGCCCTGCGGGCCTTCGAGAACTTCAACGCGCTCCATGTCAGCCATGTAGACGTCGGCGTTACGGGCCGGGAACTGCATCGACTGGTCATCAAGATAGAGGGCGACGTTCGGGAAGCCGCCGATCGTGGCTGACGACTGCTGACCGGCAAAGCCAGCCGACAGGCCGCGCATGAAGATCGCGCCGCCGCCTGGGCCGTTGTTGCCGAAGGTCACGTTCGGGGTGTACTTCAACAAATCAGTGATGGTCGTGACATTCAGCTTGGCGAGCGTTTCGGTGCCGAACGCCTGCAGCGTCATCGGCACGTCCTGTATCGACTCGTCACGGCGGGTTGCCGTCACCACGATGTCAGCGACAGCGCCGTCATCGTTCGAAGCGCCCGTATCCTGCGCAAAGGCCGGGCCGCTGCCAGCTCCGAGAGCGGCGATAACTAACGCAGCCGTCGTGAATTTTAGAGATGTTTTCAACGATATTCTCCCCGATTTTGGTTCGTTTTGATGGTTTTGAACCAGATTTTTATACAATTCTGAGCAACGATGGATTCCAGCCCAATATCTCACAAATGAGCAAATTTTCGGCAACGGTAAATTAAATTAAGCACCCAATCACAACATCTACATCGCAGAATTAGAACACCTTATGTAGGCCCGTCCCCGTTGGAAAGTGCGCCAATGCACCGCTAGGCGCAACAAAATTCAGGTTTTTGGGGAAGATAACGTGAAGCAAGCTGCCGACTTTGTCCTGCTGATTGCCAGTGTGGACCGCAAAGGGATTGTGGCGGCGGTCGCAAAATCGATCGTCAGCCAGGACTGCAATATCGTGGAAAGCGCTCAATTCCGGGATTGTGACAGTGACCGGTTTTTTATGCGGATCGCCATCGCTGGCCCCGCGGACATGACGGAAGAGCGTTTTTCCGATGCGTTCGCACCCGTTGCAACCACGTTCGAACTCGACTGGAGCATCCAAAATCTGAAACGCAAGCTGCGGGCCATGATCATGATAAGCCAGGGCGGCCACTGCCTGAACGATCTGCTCTACCGCACATCAACCCAGCGGCTGCCAATTGATGTCACAAGCGTCGTTTCCAACCATACAACCTGGCAGCGCCGTGTGGAGCATGATGGCATTCCCTTCCATCACATGCCCATCACGCCGGAAAACAAAGCCGAGCAGGAAGCAAAGCTTTTGGCGATGGTGGAAGACCAGCAGGTCGATCTCATCATCCTCGCCCGCTACATGCAGGTCTTGTCCGACAAGCTTTGCCAGAAGCTGGACGGTCGGGTGATCAACATCCACCACAGCTTCTTGCCCGGGTTCAAGGGCGCCAAGCCCTATCACCGCGCCCATGAGCGCGGTGTCAAAATGGTCGGCGCCACGGCACATTATGTGACAGCAGACCTTGATGAAGGGCCGATCATCACCCAAGACGTATCCATCGTTGACCATTCCGATACCGTCGAGGATCTGATCGCACAGGGGCAAGACACCGAAAGCCGTGTCCTCGCCCGCGCAGTCAAGCTCCACAGCGAACATCGCGTGATGCTCAACGGCAATCGCACGGTCGTCTTCAAATAGCGTCAGAAAATCGGAGCGCTGATTTACAATGTATCGTTCTAGCCCCTCAGTTCCAGCACGATGCATTGCGGGTCCGCTATGACCGGTGATCCGACAACATACGATATTGCCGTCATCGGCGGCGGGGTGAACGGGTCTGGGATTGCCCGCGATGCCGCCGGTCGTGGCGCGCGCGTCCTGCTTCTGGAAGCGGCGGACTTGGCCAGTGGGACGTCTTCGGCCTCCACCAAGCTCATCCACGGCGGACTGCGGTACCTTGAACATTATGAGTTCGCTCTTGTCCGGGAAGCTCTGAGCGAAAGAGAACGCCTCTGGTCCATCGCACCGCACATCATTTGGCCGATGCGCTTCGTCCTGCCTCATGTGGCAGGGCTTCGTCCCCGCTGGCTGCTGCGGTTGGGCTTGTTCCTCTACGACCATATCGGCGGCCGCAAGAAGCTGGCCCCCACCAAGAGCATTGATTTGCGCCAGCACGAGGCTGGCAAAGCTCTGAAGCCACAGTTCAAAAATGGCTTCGCCTATTCCGATTGCTGGGTGGATGATGCGCGACTTGTCGTGCTGAACGCCCGGGATGCGGCAGACCGTGGCGCAGACGTTCGGACGCGCTGCAAAGTGGAGCAACTTGTGCGTAAGGACGGTGCGTGGGAGATCACGACAGCATCCGGCACGTTCACCGCCCGTGCTGTGGTCAATGCAGCTGGCCCATCGGTCATGAACTTGCTCGATCGATCAGAAGCACGCAGCTCCGGCCGCATCCGCCTCGTCCGCGGGTCGCACATCGTTGTGCCGCGGTTGTTTGACCATGAGTTCTCTTACTTCTTCCAATTGCCGGACGGACGCATCTTCTTTGCCATTCCCTATGAGCAAGATTTCACGCTGGTGGGCACAACAGACCGCGATCATGAAGCCGGGCCGGACAAGGTCGAGGCCAGTGACGAGGAAATCGCCTATCTGTGTGAGGGCGTAAACTTCTATTTCCAGAAGCCAATCTCTCCCAGTGACGTGATATGGACCTTCTCCGGCGTGCGTCCGCTGTTCGACGATGGTTCGGAAAAACCAGAAGCG
>CAJBSR010000302.1 GCA_903958285.1 uncultured Sphingomonadales bacterium | reverse complement strand
CACTTGGTGTGCAACCGCAACGCGGGTCTTTGCGTGACACAGAACTGGTTACCCTGTTCCAACCAGACGGACCAAACACGCCTGCTTGGCTGTTAACCGGAAATTACCGGGTCATCCTCGATTATAACTGCTCAAACTTTTACGCTCTTTCTGTGGGGTTGTTGGCCGATGCGGTTGCGACTGGGGTTCCGGACTAAAACATTTACGGCAGCGGCATCGCTGTTGGCAGGCTGTGCCCTATGGGGTGTCGCGCAAGCTCGGCCTGACTGGCATGATCTCAACGGTGACGGCACGGTGCCTCAACAGCCCATCGCGCAAGACCCCGAAGTCCTCTCCCAAGAAGCCAAAATGTATGATGAGGTCGGGCAAGTCGTCTGGCCCGGCGCCGATAGCGCAGTCGGGGAGGGGGCAACGCTTGGCCCATCTGGCGTCTGGATCGCCCATCCTTCTCTTCCTGTTCCCAGTTATGTCGAAATCACGCGGCTAGATACGGGCCGCACCGTCGTGGCCCGCGTCTCGGCACGACCCGCGCTTGGCCGGGCGAGCGCGCTCGCCGAATTATCGGCAGGGGCCGCACGCCAATTGCTGCTGGACTCGGTCGGGCAGGCGCCCTTGCGGATCCGCGCGGCGAACCCGACGGATCAGGAAAAAGCGGCGCTCCGCATGGGGCAAGTCGCAGGAGACCGGATGGACACGCCAGAAGCACTTCTGGTTGTTCTACGCAAAAAGGCTGGTGCGCAGGCGGCTGTGAAAACGGCCAGCCGTGCCGCAACCGAAGTCCAACCTTCGCCAAGGCCGCGCGTGAAGGCACCCGCAGCGCCAGCCCAGAGCAATCCGGGACCTCGCGCCAGCACGGGCCCGCATTGGGTCGTCACGGGTGATGACGATGCCAGTGGGCCACAAGCCGAGCCTTTCGAGGATGGGTTTGTGGTGGAGCAAGCCGGTCAACGGCGCGCTACTCCTGCGCCGCGCTGGCAACGACCAGCGCCTGCGCCAAAGCCCGCTTATGTCGCTGAAGGCTATTATGTGCAGGTGGCGGCGCTCTCCTCGCGCTGGAAGGCCCAGCAGGTGGCCAAGCAGATTGGCGGTGGCGTCCAGCCCGCCGGAAATCTGTTCCGTGTCCGCAAGGGCCCCTATCCAAGCGAAGCCGCTGCGCGCGCCGCGCTTGGACCTCTGGCTGCAAAAGGGTATCGAGACGCTCGAATCACGCGCTGAGTCGCAATTTCGGGATTAGTTCATGAAACCAGCCATTTACGCCGTTGCCCTCCTGTCGGCGACGGCGTTGCCGGTCTTTGCGGCCGCACCTCCTTTTGAGACGACCGCACCAGTTGCCTATTTGATCGATCTGTCATCCGGCGCCGTTCTGTATGCCAAGGATGCCGACCGAAAGATGCCGCCCGCCTCTATGGCGAAGATGATGACGACGCACATTGTCTTCGACATGATCAAAAAAGGCGAGCTCAAGCTCGATCAGAAGTTTACCGTAAAGCCCGAAACCTGGGCCAAATGGCACGGACCCGCTGCTGGTTCGACAATGTTCCTGTCTCCGGGTGAACAGGTAAGCGTGGAAAACCTCCTTCATGGCGTCGTGACGTTGTCAGGCAATGACGCCTGCGTCGTATTGGCCGAAGGTATTTCAGGCACTGAAGAAGCCTTCGTTGCCCGTATGAATGCTGAAGCCAAAAAACTGGGCATGACGAACAGCAGCTTCGGCACATCCAATGGCTGGCCCGATGAAGGCCGCACACAGGTCACCGCGAGGGACCTTGCCAAGCTCGCCGTCTCGACAATCCGCGACTATCCGGACCTTTATCGCAAATTCTACCAGCAGAAGGAATTCAGCTGGGGCAAAACGATGGGCAAGGGGGAGAACATTGTTCAGGCCAACCGAAACCCGATTCTCGGGCGCATCCCCGGCGCCGATGGTCTGAAGACCGGCCACACCACAGAGGCAGGCTATGGCTTTACGGGTTCAGCGGAACAAAATGGCCGTCGTCTTGTGATGGTTGTAGCCGGTCTGGATAGCTTCAACGGGCGCATCGCGGAATCCGTGAAGCTGATGGATTGGGGCTATAAGGCGTGGTCGACACAGCCGCTCTTTGCCAAGGGCGCCACGGTCGACAAGGCCGAAGTCTCCAACGGCAGTGAGTCTGAAGTCTCGCTCGTCGCCCCTCAGAATATCACCATCTCAGTTCCTGCTGGCAGCGGTAAGCCGGCGATGACGATGAAGGTGCGCTATGCAGGGCCAATCCCGGCCCCGATCAAGGCCGGGGACCATATTGCCGACCTCGTCGTCACCACTGCCGATACACCGCCGGCCATTGTTCCGCTTGTCGCAGGGGCGGATGTGGAGGAAGCAGGCTTCTTCCGCCGGATCTGGCTCGGCATCCTGTCCTTCTTCGGGCTCTGATCTTGGCGGGGCGCTTCATCACGCTGGAAGGCGGGGAAGGGGTGGGCAAATCCACCCAAATCCGCCGTCTGGCCGAAGCGCTGATGCAGCGTGGTATTGACGTTGTCACCACCCGCGAGCCGGGTGGGACAGAGGGCGCTGAGGCTATTCGCGGCCTCCTGATGTCGGGTGGGCAAGACAGATGGAATGATGCCACAGAGGCGTTGCTCTTTGCTGCCGCTCGGGCAGACCATGTCGCCAAGCTGATCCGCCCGTCAGTAACAGCAGGCAAATGGGTCATATGCGACCGCTTTGTAGACTCGACACGCGCGTATCAGGGCGGCGCCGGTGGCATTTCCGACGCCGACATTCTCGATCTGCACCGCGTCGGTTCCGGCGGCCTCTTGCCGGACCGGACCATCGTTCTTGATCTGCCAGTGGAAGAAGGCGCACGTCGCGCCGCTGCCCGCTCCGCTGAAACCGACCGGATGGGGGCAAAGGGTGCCGACTATTATAATCGCGTCGCCACCCGTTTTCGCGATCTGGCCGCCAAGGAGCCGGAGCGCTTCCGTATCATAGACGCCAGTGGCACGCCGGATGACGTGACGACGCGCATCCTTGACGCATTGGCGGACCTGCTTTGACGGCGATCCTCGGCCATGACACCACCATCGCGGCCTTTCGTGCGGCATTGCATGGGGAACGGCTGCACCACGCTTGGCTTCTGACCGGGCCTCAAGGTGTCGGTAAATTTTCGACGGCCATGCAATTCGCAAGGCGGATGCTCGCCGAGGGTATGGGCCTCGATCCGGCCACACCCGGCATTGATGTGCCGTTTCAGCACCCCGCGGCAAAGCTGCTCGATGCCTGGAGCCATCCGGATTTTGCCCTGATCGACCGCCTCCCCAAAGATGACAAGGTTGCGGCCAAGCCCCGGCTCGACTGGCCCGAGGGGGAAGAGCGGGCACGCAGCATCAAGGTGGCGCAGGTCCGCGCGCTCAATCCGCTCTTCGCAACGGTCCCGTCCATGTCGCCGCGCCGCGTCATCGTGATCGATGAAGCCGAAACCTTTGAAGTCTCTTCCGCCAACGCCTTGCTGAAGCGGCTGGAAGAACCGCCACAGGGCACCATCTTCCTTCTCGTTTCTCACAGTCCCGGGCGGTTGCTGCCCACCATCCGCTCCCGCTGTCGGGTGCTGCGCTTTGGCCCGCTAGACAATGCCACCATGACGTCAGTCTTGCGCGCCCAACTGCCAGACGCAGATCCAACCGAGATTGCGGCGCTTGTTGGGGCGGGAGACGGCTCTCCGGGCAGGGCGATGCATTATGCGGGACTTGATATCGCCGGCATCGACGCAGCGCTGAGAGACCTGATCACCAATGGCGATCCCGACAATGCACGACGCCTCTCGCTCAGCCAGCAATTGTCGGGGAAGGCCGCGCAGGCCCGCTTCGAAGTCTTCCTTCAGCGGACACCCGCCTTTTTGGCAGCGGCCGCCCGCCAGCGCTCGGGCGATGCCTTGGGCCTTGCCCTAAAGCAGTGGGAAGCGACCCGCAGCCTTGCCGCCCATGCCGTTGCAGGGTCGCTTGACGTGCAGCAGGTTGTTTTCTCAATGGCCGGGCATGTCGCAGCGCTTGCCCCGGCGGGATCATCCGCTAAAGCCTGAGGCATGTCAGGCACACCCTTTTATATCACCACCGCCATTGCTTACCCCAATGGGCGTCCACACATTGGCCACGCTTATGAGGCGATCGCAACCGACGCGATCGCCCGTTTTCAGCGCCTTATGGGCCGCGATGTTCGTTTGATCACCGGCACCGACGAACATGGACTGAAGATGGTGCAGACGGCCCGCGCGCTCGGGCGTGATACGCTCGAGTTTGCAGATGAAATGTCATCTTATTTCAAGGAGATGTGCAATACTCTGCATATTTCTTATGATCGCTTCTGTCGCACGACGGAACCCGACCATGAGCGGGCCAGCCAAGCCCTTTGGGAAGCAATGGCCGCCAATGATGACCTCTACCTTGACCGGTATGAAGGCTGGTACTCCGTCCGCGATGAAGCTTTCTACGATGAAAGTGAGCTGATCGAAGGGGAAGGGGGCGAAAAGCTCTCCCCACAAGGAACGCCGGTTGAATGGACGAAAGAGGAAACCTGGTTCTTCCGCTTGTCCAAATATCAGGACGATTTGCTCGCGCTTTACCGCGACAATCCGGACTTTATCCGCCCAGACAGCCGCCGGAACGAGGTGCTGCGCTTTGTTGAAGGTGGCCTGAAGGATCTCAGCGTCTCGCGCACCAGTTTTGATTGGGGCGTGCAGGTTCCCGGATCACCCGGTCACGTCATGTACGTCTGGGTCGATGCGCTGACGACTTATATGACCGGCGTTGGCTATCCGGACAAGGACGGCGATTTTGCCCGCTTCTGGCCTGCGGACTTGCACATTATCGGTAAGGACATTGTCCGTTT
>CAJBSR010000301.1 GCA_903958285.1 uncultured Sphingomonadales bacterium | reverse complement strand
GTCCGGCACCGTCGAGGCCACAGCTGACCTCGGCCTCCCAGAGCCGCCGACATGCAGATGGCACGCAACATGGCGGACGAATATGGCCCGAAGGGCGTGCGGGTGAACTGCATCGCGCCGGGCCTCATCCGCACCGACTTCGCCAAGGCACTCTGGGAAAACCCGGACACCTTGGCCCGGTCCACCGCACGGTCCCCGCTGCGTCGCATTGGCGAACCGGAAGAAATTGCAGGCGCGGCAGTATTCCTCGCCTCGCGCGCCGGGGCATTCACCACGGGCCAGACCTTCGTCATCGACGGCGGCCAGACGATTAGCGGCGGATAAATCTAAACACCGTTCGTCCCGAGCGAAGTCGAGGGATGTTTGGCTGGCTGTCTCGACTTCGCTCGACACAAACGGATGGGAGTAAATGATATGAGCGCACTTGCAGGCAAAGTTGCTATCATCACAGGGGCCGGTTCGGGCATTGGCCGCGCCTCTGCGCTGCGTTTTGCGGCAGAAGGCGCAAAGCTCGTTCTGGGCGACAAGACTGACGCCGTTCATGAAACAGCCCAAATGGTGAAGGATGCAGGCGGCTCTGCCACCGCGCTCCAGATTGACGCGGGCGTTGAGGCTGACGTCCAAAAGATCGTGAAGACAGCGATTGAGACCTATGGCGACCTCCACGTTGCCTTTGCAAATGCCGGTATTTCCGGCGGCATGGCCGGCATCTTTGACCTGACACCCGAAGAGTGGGCCGAAATCCTGCGCGTTAACCTGATCGGCCCTTGGCTGATGGTGAAGCATGCAGGCCAGGCGATGATGGACGGCGGAAAGGGTGGCTCGATCATCCTCACAGCCAGCGTCGCGGGCATCCGCTCCGGCGCGGGTGGCCCTGCTTATTCTGCGTCCAAGGCGGGCGTCATCAACCTTGCCATGGTTTCAGCCCAACAGATGTCGGAAACCGGCATACGTGTAAACGCGATCTGCCCTGGTCTCACTGAAACCGGCATGACCAAGCCGACATTCGATTATGCACGCGACAAGGATGTGATGCACAAAGTCGGCCGTCTAAATCCGCTGCGCCGCGCAGCCCAGCCGGACGAGCTCGCCAATGTCGCCTTGTTCCTGGCGTCTGATCAGGCAAGCTATGTCAACGGGCAGGCGATTGCCGTGGATGGTGGCCTCTCGAGCTCGCACCCCGTCACGCGCCAGCTCACCGGCCAGACCGCGGTCTGATATGTTGCAGGCGATCAACCCGACTGAACTCGGCTTCCTGCCCGACCGCCTCGACCGCATCGGCACGTTCATTCAGAAGAAGTATCTGGATACCGGCCTTCTGCCTCATGGGTCGCTCCTCATCGGGCGCGGCGATGAAATTGCTTATCTCTGGAATTCGGGCGTCGAACAGGATGCGATCTTCCGCATTGCGTCCATGACGAAGCCGGTGACCTCGATCGCTTTGATGCAACTCGTCGAGCAGGGCCTGATCGCGCTGTCTGATCCCGTGTCGACCTACATCCCCGAGTTTAAGAATCTGGGCGTGTTCGTGGGCGGCGGCGGCAACACCCCCTTCATGACCCGCCCGCTCGCCTCGCCGCTGCGGGTCGTGGATTTGCTGCGGCACACCGCAGGCTTCACCTACGGCTTTCAGGAAATGAGCAATATCGACGCGGCTTACCGAAAGTCGGATGTCGAAAACTGGTCGAAGTTTGACAATGATGAGGTCGTCAACATCCTGAAGGACTTCCCGCTCGAATTTGATCCCGGGACAGGCTGGCATTATTCGCTGGCGACCGACCTCGTCGGCATCATCGTCGCGCGCATTTCCGGTATGTCGCTGGGGGAATATTTCCAGAAGAACATCTTCGGCCCATTGGAGATGCACGACACGACGTTCCTTGTGCCGGCAGACAAAGCCCATCGCATTCCGCCTGCCTATGTCTGGCACCCGGTTGAAAAGATGAAGCCGTTCGACAAGCCCGGCGCGGACAGCGGCTGGGCACGGCCGCGCAAGTTCGAGTCCGGCGGCGGCGGTCTCGCCTCAACGGTTTCTGATTATCACCGCTTCTGCCGGATGCTGCTTAACGGCGGCGCGCTCGATGGCCAGCAGATCATCGGCCCCAAGACGCTCGACCTGATGACCGCCAACCATCTGCCCGGTGGGGGTGATCTGACCCAGCATTCCAAATCGCTGTTCAGCGAAGTGGAAAATGCGGGCATCGGCTTTGGCCTTGGCTTTGCCTGCAACATTGATCCTGCCGCGACCACAATCGCCGGATCAAAGGGCGAATTTTACTGGGGCGGCATGTTCTCAACCGCCTTCACGATCGACCCGGTTGAACACATCACCATGGTCTTCATGACACAGCTGATGCCATCGACCACCTACCCCATCCGCCGCGAAATCCGCACGATGATGTACGCGGCACTCGCCGCCTGACACTGGAGCCCGAAATGCAATCCGTAACCACCGAACGCCATGGCGACGTTCTCGTCCTTCTGGTCAACAATCCGCCCGTCAATGCGCTGAGTTGGCATGTCCGTCAGGGCATTGCCGATGGTATCGCCGAAGGTCTGGCCGATGACGGCGTCAAAGCGATGGTGCTGCGCTGCGCCGGCGCGACCTTCATTGCAGGTGCGGACATCACTGAATTTGGTAAGCCGCCACAAGGGCCTGATTTTGCGTCGGTCCTGCACAGCATGGAAACCGCGTCCAAGCCGATCGTTGCCGCGATCCATGGGACTGCGCTCGGCGGCGGGCTCGAAACGGCGCTGGTTTGCCATTATCGCATTGCGGTCCCTTCGGCGAAGCTTGGCGTGCCAGAAGTGAAGCTTGGCCTGCTGCCGGGCGGCGGCGGCACCCAACGCCTGCCGCGCGTCGTCGGCGTTGAGCAGGCCGCCATCATGTGCAGCCTCGGCGATCCCATCTCTGCAAAGAAAGCCCAAGAGATCGGCTTGATCGATGCAGTGGCGGGCGAAGATACGCTCGCCGAAGATGCCATCAAACTGGCCCGCGACATGATCGCCAAGGGGCCGCGCGCGACCCGTGACCTGCCTGTCACCGGCGACACAGCGATCATCGCCAAGCTGGAAGCGGACAACGCCCGCAAGTGGAAGGGTTTTGAAGCCCCCTATGCCAATTTGCGCTGCGTGGCTGCTGCTGCCGCCAACGCCAATATCGACGATGGTCTTAAGATTGAGCGCGAAGAGTTCTTGAAGTTGATGGGCGGCAGCCAGTCCGCAGCCCAGCGCCACATGTTCTTCGCCGAACGTCAGGCCGCCAAGATCGATGGCCTGCCCAAGGATACCCAACTGCGTGCCATCAAGAAAGTCGGCGTGATTGGCGCCGGCACGATGGGCGGCGGCATCAGCATGAACTTCCTGGCGGCAGGCATCCCTGTCACCATCGTGGAGATGGCGCAGGACGCGCTCGACCGCGGCGTTGGCGTGATCCGCAAGAACTACGAAGCCTCGGCTGCCAAGGGCCGCTTCACGACGGACAAGGTCGAAGCGATGATGGGCCTGCTCACGCCCAGCCTGAGCTTTGATGACCTTGCCGATTGCGACCTCGTGATCGAAGCCGTCTATGAAAGCATGGACGTCAAGAAGGACGTGTTCGGCAAGCTTGATGCGATCGTGAAGCAAGGTGCCATCCTTGCGTCGAACACATCCTACCTCGACGTGAACGAAATCGCAGCGGCCACAAAGCGACCCGCCGATGTGCTGGGCATGCACTTCTTCTCACCCGCCAATGTGATGAAGCTGCTCGAAGTTGTGCGCGGTGATGCAACGGCGCCTGATGCGCTCGCAACAGTTATGGCGTTGTCGAAGAAGATCGGGAAGGTCGCTGTTGTCGCAGGCGTTTGCCATGGCTTCATCGGCAACCGGATGCTGTCACAGCGGCAGAACCCGGCCAACCAGCTGCTGCTGGAAGGCGCGACGCCGGCCCAGATCGATAAGGTCCACACCGACTTCGGTATGCCCATGGGGCCTTTCCAGATGGCGGACCTTGCCGGGCTCGACATTGGCTGGCACCGCGATCCATCGCGCGTCGAAACCCTGCGCGACGCGCTATGCGCCGCTGGTCGTTTCGGCCAGAAGAATGGCAAGGGCTTTTACGACTATGACGAAAAGCGCAACGGCACGCCGAGCGCCGAAGCGCTGGCCATCATCGAAGAATTCCGGGCGACATCCAATCTCGCCAAGCGCGAGATTACCGATCAGGAAATCATTGAGCGCACGCTCTATCCCATGGTCAATGAGGGCTACAAAATCCTCGAAGAAGGTAAGGCCCAGCGCGCGTCAGACATCGATGTCGTCTGGATCTACGGCTATGGCTGGCCCATCTATCGCGGCGGCCCGATGTTCTGGGGTGATCTGGAAGGTGCGGCCAAGATTGTCGAAGCACTTGAGCGTCACGGCGTGGCCGTTGCCGAAAGCCTGAAGGCAAAGGCCTGACACGAAATCGGGCATGACAGCCCTTGAGTGAATCCCCGCGCTGGCCTACGGCGCGGGGCATCCACCCGACCGGAGAACATCATGAGTGAGAATGTCGCAGCGGACGAACTTCGTCTGCTGATTGAGCGTATTGAACGCCTTGAAGAAGAGAAGAAGGGCATCGCGGACGATATCCGGGACGTCTATTCTGAAGCCAAAGCCCGCGGTTATGACGCAAAGATCATGCGTCAGATCGTCCGCCTGCGGAAGATGGAAGCCCATGACCGCGCGGAAATGGAAGCAATCCTCGACACTTACAAGGCAGCGCTCGGCCTCGCCTGATCGGTCTTGCACCAAAGGGCGGCCCGCCGGTATTCAACGCGTCCATCATAAGGAGATGTGCGATGCTGGTTTCTACCACGAGTGTGATCGAAGGCCGCCCGGTGAAGGACTATCTGGGCGTTGTGACCGGTGAAGTGATCGTCGGCGCAAACATCTTCAAGGATCTGTTCGCCGGGATTCGCGATATCGTCGGTGGGCGTTCGGGATCGTATGAATCGACACTGCGCGATGCACGGGCCACAGCGCTGGAAGAATTGCAGGCTGAGGCCAAGGCGCTTGGCGCAGATGCCGTCATCGGTGTCGATCTGGATTATGAAACGCTGGGCCAAGGCGGCACCATGTTGATGGTCACCGCGTCTGGCACAGCTGTTAAATTGGGATAAGTTACGGATATGGCAGGTCATTCCAAATTTAAAAACATCATGCACCGCAAGGGCGCGCAGGACAAAAAACGGTCCGCGGCCTTTTCGAAGCTCTCCCGCGAAATCACCGTCGCGGCCAAGATGGGCCTGCCTGATCCGGATGCGAACGCGCGGCTCCGCGCCGCCGTTCTTGCGGCGCGCGCCCAGTCCATGCCCAAGGACAATATCCAGCGCGCCATCGACAAGGCGAGCGGGACCGAAGGCGATAATTACGAAGAAATCCGCTATGAAGGCTATGGCCCCGGCGGCACCGCGATCATCGTCGAAGCATTGACCGACAACCGCAACCGCACCGCCACCAACGTGCGCACCGCTTTCTCCAAAAACGGCGGCAACCTTGGCACGGCAGGCTCAGTGAGCCACGGTTTCGACCGGCTGGGCCTCATTGAATATGGCGCAGGCGCGGGCGACGCGGACAAAGT
>CAJBSR010000300.1 GCA_903958285.1 uncultured Sphingomonadales bacterium | reverse complement strand
GAGGCGCTTTTGGGGCCTGTTTCTGGCAATGGCAACTTTACTGCACCGGGCGTTCCCGCCATGCCGGGCTGCGCGGCGGGCCATTTCATCGAAGCCATCGATATCCCGGTCTTTGCCGTCCATAACTGCGAGGTAGCCGTCGACCCTGATACCGGCCATGTCGAGGTGCTGAGCTACAAGGTGGTGCAGGATGTCGGCCTTGCATTGAACCCGCGCGCAATCCACAGCCAGATACAGGGCGGCGTCGTTCAAGGCCTAGGTTACGCGCTGCACGAAAAGATTACCATTGGCCCGGATGGCGCATTGGAACAGCCGGGCTTTGAACACTACCTCGTGCCTTTGGCGGGGGATGTCGTGCCGGTTGAGATTGATCTCTACGAAGGTGCCCCCTCCATCGGCCCCCTGGGGACCAAAGGCGCCGGCGAAGTGCCAATCCTGAACGTCGGCGCAACCGTCGCTTGCGCGGTTGCGCGGGCGATTGGCCGCGATGTCAGCGAACTGCCCCTCACGCCACCTCACGTTTTGTCTCTCATCCAAGGACGGACTGGCCGCATTGACCATCCGCAAATATCTTCGCAATGGTCAGAGAACCTTCTGGGTGCAGAGAGCTCTCACCGCAGCACTTCAAACAGCAGCAGAAACTGAAGCTGCAAGGCGTCTCGCAAACTAGGGGCTGTTCAAGCAGCACCAGAACGACGGACGCCGAAGGACCAAAGGTTGAGATGACGCAATCACCCAAACTGGGCCAACCGGTGGGTGAACTCAACACGCTTCGAAAAGGGGGGAAAGCTTTCCAAAACTGAAAAAATGAGGCGAATTCGCGGTTCCCACACGTCAATTTGCCAAATTGCAGAGAATTTCGAACATGATCGTGGCACCGACTAGGGCCGTGTTGCCACTGAGATCGAAAGGAGGCGACACTTCGACCACATCTGCGCCGATCAGGTTCACACCCTTCAAGCCGCGCACCATTTGCTGCGCCTCAAACACAGTATAGCCGCCAACTTCGGGCGTGCCTGTTCCAGGCGTGTAGGCAGGATCAATGCCATCGACATCGAAGGTCAGATAGGTGGGCTGGTCGCCGACGATGCGCCGCGCCTCGGCAATCACGCCAGCGATACCCAGATGATAGACGTCTTCGATGTACAGCGTCGTCACACCGGCGTTTTCTGCAAAATCATTGCCATCGGGGGCGTAACGGGTGCCGCGAATGCCAATTTGCACGCAGCGGTGCGGATCGACCAAGCCTTCCTCGATCGCACGCCGCACATGGGTGCCGTGGGTGTATTTATGGCCGCCAAAATAGGAATCGTTGGTGTCTGAATGGGCGTCAAACTGGATCAATCCAACGGGCCCATCCTTGGCCAAGGCGCGCAGGATGGGCAAAGTGATCAGATGGTCGCCGCCCGCTGTCAGCGGTTTGGTTCTCGCAGCGTGGAAGGTTTCATAAAACTGTGTGATCATCGACAGGCTTTCGCCGATGTCGATGGGGTTCATCGGGCAGTCTCCGAAATCTGCAACCTTGTGGGTGGTGTAGGGCGATGTCTTGGTGACGTGATGGAACGGGCGGATGAACATGCTCATCGCGCGCATCTCGCGCGGGCCATGACGGGTGCCCGATCGGTTCGTTGTGCCGCCGTCGTAGGGCAGACCGATCAGCGCAATATCGGCGTCTGCAGGATTGGACAGCGTGGGCAGACGAAAGAAGCTGACGGGTCCAGCATAGCGGGGCGTTGTCGAAGAGGAGGCTGGCCAATATGTCATCAAAGAGCCTTTCGCGCTTGGGTGCTGATATCAGCAAGGATTTCGCGGATATATGTGATCTGGGCGGTAGCATCGGCCTTTTCCCGATGAAGACGGGCGGCCTTATCCTCACCGGGGGTGAGCGCGGTAGTTGACGCCTCGCGCATCGGAATGATCGGATCAGCTGGGTCGGTGGGAAACCGATAGGCGGGCGCAAACATCTCGTTTTCCTCCTCGCACCCGAACGCACGCACTTGGGGCTCATCGCCAAGCAGCAAAAGCGTGGTTAAGAGCGCCCTGAAGTCGATATCACCTTCGCCCGAGCGGCAGGCCAGATGGGCAAAACCACCGCGATCCGGTACAATCTTGGCGTCTTTGATGTGAACATCGGTCACATAAGGCGCCATTTTTGCCAAGGCCACTTCTGGAGTCTCGAAGGCGTTGATCATGTTGGCAAAATCAAAGAGCAATGTCAGACGGGGGTTTTGCACCGCCTGCACGATATGCACAAGTTCATCCGACTTTAGATCCTCATGCTGCTCTAGCACAAAGTCTAGCTCACCAAGTGGATCTAACTGAGCCAGCAAGCGCAGGTCACCAATGGTCTGCGCGATGATCTGGGACACAGGCCCCTCGTAGCGCGGATAGCAACGCACCGAGGTGGCGCCGGTGTCATGCGCGATCTTTATGGCCGCACGCAACGTGGCCTCGTCGGTGGCGGATGTCTCGATATGCACTTCAAGATCAAGCACGTCTGCCAGCAAGCCAAAGGCCGCGCGGCTTTCTGGCGCATGCAGCAGGGACCGCTCTTCCCCATCCTCGACATGGATCTTGACACCTGACATCTGCTGAAAATCGGCAAATCGCAGTAAATCTGCCGGCGTGGCATCGCCAAACCGAAAATTCAAATGCCAAGAATATGCATGCGCAAAAAGGCGAACCGCATCAATTCGGTCAATCAATCGCGTGGCATCATGCCGGTTCAAAAGCATACTCCAGTTTGCGGCGCATTCTTTGAATG
>CAJBSR010000299.1 GCA_903958285.1 uncultured Sphingomonadales bacterium | reverse complement strand
TCAAGATACGCCCCTCCCCCCCGACCAGAGCTGGATTGCCGATAAAGGCGTCACACGAAGGCAAGCGCTCGCTGGAACCATGGTTGTCACGGGCTATGCTCTGGCCGCCCAGCCGCTCTCAGCAACTGTCGTTTCAACCCCCGCCGATGGTCTGGACGCGGGCATGATCACCTTCCCGACCGGCGGCATCCAGATGGGCGCCTATCGCGCCAAGCCCAAGGGCAAGAAAAACCTGCCTGTGATTATCGTCGTGCAGGAGATTTTCGGTCTGCATGAATGGATCCGCGACATCGTCCGGCGTTTTGCCAAAGCGGGGTATTATGCGATCGCGCCGGACCTTTATCAGCGGCAGGGCGACGCGACCAAGGTTGCCGATTTCAAACAGCTCTTTGCCGACATCGTCTCCAAAGTCCCCGACGCGCAGGTGATGGGGGACCTCGATGCCCTCACCGCTTTTGTCGGCAGCGATGGCGGCAATGCGAAGCGCATCGGCATCACCGGCTTTTGCTGGGGTGGTCGGATCACCTGGCTTTACGCCGCGCACAACCTGAAGCTGAAGGCCGGCGTCGCTTGGTATGGGCGCGTCAAAGGCGCCGGGACCGCGCTCCAACCGCGCAACCCGATTGAGCTGGTGGCCAACATCAAGGCGCCGGTGCTTGGTCTCTATGGCGCGCTTGATAAGGGCATTCCGGTGGCGGACGTCGAGGCGATGAATGCCGCGCTCAAAGCTGCGAAGAAGCCGTCCTCAATTCATCTCTACTCGCAGGCCGACCATGGCTTTCTTGCGGACTATAGGCCCAGCTACAATGAGGCTGCCGCCCGTGACGGGTGGTCACGGGCGCTCGCGCATTTCAAAAAGTATCTTTGACGTTTGGGGAGGAACCGGGGTTCAGGCGCTTGCCTTGGCCCCGGCCTTGCCGCCCTTCTTGCCCTTTTTGGGGGGCGCTGCGACGATTTCGAAGTTGAGCGCACCGTCCTTCATATGGACGCTCACCTCGCCGCCATGGACGAGCTTTCCGAAGAGCAATTCTTCGGCGAGCGGCTGCTTGATCTTTTCCTGGATCAGGCGGCCCATCGGGCGGGCACCGTAGAGCTTGTCATAGCCCCGCTCGGTCAACCAATCCTTCGACGCCTGATCCAGCTTGATGTGGACGTCGCGGTCCGCAAGCTGGAGTTCAAGCTGCAGGATAAACTTGTCGACGACGCGGGTGACAACCTGAGGCGGCAGGTAGGCAAACGGCACAATCGCATCGAGACGGTTGCGGAATTCCGGCGTGAAGAGCTTTTTGACGGCATCTTCGCCCACGTCTTCGCGGCTGATATCGCCAAAGCCGATGCTCTCCCGCGCCATGTCGGACGCGCCGGCATTGGTTGTCATGATCAGGATGACATTGCGGAAATCAACGGTCTTGCCGTGGTGGTCAGTCAGGCGGCCATTGTCCATCACCTGCAACAGGATGTTGAACAGGTCCGGATGCGCCTTTTCGATTTCGTCGAGCAACAGCACGCAATGGGGCTGCTGATCGATGGCATCGGTCAATAGACCGCCCTGATCATAGCCGACATAACCCGGAGGGGCACCGATGAGACGGCTGACCGAGTGACGCTCCATATACTCCGACATGTCGAAACGCTGGAGCGGAATGCCCATGATCGACGCCAATTGACGGGCGACTTCCGTTTTGCCGACGCCGGTGGGGCCGGAGAAGAGATAATTGCCGATGGGCTTGTCGGGATCGCGCAGACCCGCACGCGACAGCTTGATCGCGCTGGCCAGCACTTCAATCGCCGTATCCTGCCCAAAGACAACCCGCTTCAAATCACCTTCCAGCGTTTCCAGCGTTTTCTTGTCATCGGTTGAAACCGATTTCGGTGGGATGCGCGCCATGGTGGCGATCACAGCTTCGACTTCCTTGGCTGTAATTGTCTTCTTGCGCTTATTTGCAGGCACCAGCATCTGCATCGCGCCCACTTCATCAATCACGTCGATGGCCTTGTCGGGCAGTTTCCTGTCATTAATGTATCGGGCAGACAGCTCCACCGCCGCCTTGATGGCGTCGGGCGTGTATTTGACGTGGTGGTGATCTTCAAAGGCAGAACGCAGCCCGGCGAGGATCTTGATCGTGTCCTCGATGGTGGGCTCGTTCACATCGATCTTCTGGAAACGGCGCAGGAGCGCGCGGTCCTTTTCGAAGTGGTTGCGGAATTCCTTATAGGTGGTGGAGCCGATGCAACGGATCTGACCGCCCGACAGCGCAGGCTTCAGCAGGTTGGACGCGTCCATCGCGCCGCCTGAGGTGGCCCCGGCGCCGATGACCGTGTGGATTTCATCGATGAAGAGGATGGCGTGGGGCAGCTTTTCAAGCTCATTCACCACAGCCTTCAACCGCTCTTCAAAATCGCCGCGATAACGGGTGCCCGCCAGCAGCGCGCCCATGTCGAGCGAATAAATCACGGCTTCCAGCAGGACGTCGGGCACATCGCCTTCGATGATCTTGCGGGCGAGGCCTTCGGCAATCGCGGTTTTGCCGACGCCGGGTTCGCCCACATAAAGCGGATTGTTCTTGGACCGGCGGCACAGGATCTGGACGGTGCGGTCCACTTCAGGGCCACGGCCGATCAACGGATCAACCTTGCCGATCTTGGCCTTTTCATTGAGGTCGACGCAGAATTGCTTGAGCGCGGATTCCTGCTTGCCCTTGGCCTCGGCTGGCTGCTTCTTTTCCTCGCGCTCTTCATTGCCTTCCGGCTTCTTCTGCTCCGGCACATCGCTGCCTTTGCCGACGCCGTGGCTGATGAAGCTGACGGCATCGAGGCGGCTCATATCCTGCTGCTGGAGGAAGTAGACGGCATAGCTTTCGCGTTCTGAGAACAGCGCGACCAGCACATTGGCGCCGGTCACTTCATCCCGGCCAGACGACTGGACGTGGAGGATGGCGCGCTGAACAACGCGCTGAAATCCGCTGGTCGGCGAAGGATCAGATTCCCCTTCGAGCCGCAGCGATTCAAGCTCGGTATCGAGATAATGGGCAACCGTGTCTTTCAGCTCGCCTGTATCCACGCCGCAGGCGACCATCACCTTGGAGGCATGGACGTCGTCAATGAGCGCGAGGAGGAGATGCTCCAGCGTCGCATATTCGTGTTTGCGGTTTGCGGCCGCGCCCAGCGCATTGTGCAGGGTGGTTTCAAGTTCTCGGGCAAATGACGGCATTCAAACGCTCCTTAAGACACCCATGTCGGGTGCCGGTGCCCCGAGATCAAGCCCATCATTGTCCCGACCCCTTCCGGAATAGGGCGTCGGCGCTTGCCCTGAAGTTAACGACCGCGGCAATCTTGCTTTCAGTGCGGGCGATTTCCGCCTGCAAAACCTCTTTGCGCAGCGCCAGTTCTTCGACCGAAAGGGGGTCGAGATCCTGCTTGCCCAACAGGGCCAGCGGATCTTGGGGGCGCTTGGCAAAAAGGTCATCGAGATCCATGGATGAAGCGTCCTTCGAAAGCGATTTGATGTCAAGCCGGTGACGCGACCGATACGTTGACCCGAACACGATTTTGCTCTTACGAGGTCCGGTCACGAGGGGAACGTTGAATGAGCCTGCCATCGACCATGATCTGTATTGATCCGGCTGCCCCGGGCGGGCCTGACGTGCTCCAGCCTGTCGAGCGACCTGTGCCTGCGCCCGCCGCGGGTGAAGTGCTTGTAAAAGTGGTGGCGGCGGGCGTGAACCGGCCCGACGTCCTGCAGCGGCGTGGCATGTATGCGCCGCCGCCGGGGGCCACCTCTATCCCCGGTCTTGAAATCGCAGGCGAGATTGTGGCCGTTGGGGATGGCGTAGAACAAGCCGTCATCGGCACACGCGTCTGCGCGCTCGTCGCCGGCGGGGGCTATGCCCAATATTGCACCGCGCCACTCGGCCAGTGCCTGCCCGTGCCCGACAGCCTGACTATGGAGGAAGCCGCCGCTATTCCGGAAACGCTTTTCACGGTGTGGACCAATGTGTTTGAGCGTGGCTATGCCAGCGAAGGCGAAACCATCCTTGTCCATGGCGGGACGAGCGGCATCGGCACCATGGCGATTGCGCTGTGCAAACTGTTCGGCCTGACGGTCATCGTCACCTGCGGGTCAGACGACAAATGCGCGGCTGCGCTTGGCCTCGGGGCGGACCATGCGATCAATTATAATGCCGCGGACTTCGTCGATGAAGTGGCCAAGATCACCGGCGGCACAGGCGTTCCTCTGATCCTCGATATGGTCGGCGGGGACTATGTGCCGCGCAACCTCCAATGCCTTGGCGAAGACGGCCGCCATGTGACCATCGCTGTGCAGCGCGGGATCACAGCCGAGATCAACATCGCCGCCCTCATGGTCCGACGCCAGATGATGACCGGCTCCACGCTCCGGCCCCGTTCGGTCGAGTTCAAAACATTGGTTGCGGATGAACTGCGCCGTACGGTCTGGCCGCTGGTCGAATCGGGCAAGCTTCGCCCGGTGATGGATAAGGCCTTCCCGCTGGCCGAAGCCGCCGCCGCCCATGCGCGCATGGAATCCGGCGCGCATGTCGGAAAGATTGTGCTGACGGTTTAGCTCCTGATCCCCCCGGTGGGGGAGGCGTTCTTTAAACCCGAGCGTCCTGCAACCGCTTGGCCCGTTTGCGGATCATGCTGGGCACGAAGCGGGCAAGGAAGGCGAGTTGCCCTGCCGTCTTGCCTACCAGCGTATGGACCTTCTTGCCTTCAATCGCAGTCCAAGCGGCTTCGGCGACCATTTCCACAGGCGAAATCTCAAAGCCCGCTTCCTTCAACGTCTCGCGGGAGGAACGGTTGGAGCCCGAGGAGATGCCGTCGAGGATCGGCGTATCGATGAAGCTGGGCATCAGGCTGCGGACCTTTACGCCGTGCGGCGCCCATTCAATGTCGAGCGCCTCGGTCAGTCCGCGCACACCGAACTTTGTCGCGGCATAAACGGCCAAGCCGCCGGATCCGTAGATGCCCGCGGCCGAACAAGTGTTGAGCAGGCAGGATCCGGGCGTCTTGGAGAGATAAGGGAAGGCGGCTTCCGCGCCCCGGATGACGCCCTTCAAGTTCACGTCGAGCATCAAGTCATGATCCACCGGCGCCACATCCGCAAAGGGGCCGCCCTTGCCAAGGCCGGCATTGTTGAACAGCACGTCGAGGCGTTCGCCTGCAGCTTTCCAAAATTCTGCAAGGGTGGCGGCCCATTGGTCCGCATCGCGGACGTCCAGATGGTAAGTCGCGCTCTGCCCTGCGGGCAACATCCCGGCTGTTTCAGCGGTTCCTGCATCGTTGATGTCGGCCAGCCCCACAAACCAGCCTTTGCGCGCGAAATGGATCGCCACAGCGCGGCCAATACCCGAGGCACCGCCTGTAATAAATATGGACTTTTGATCCGTCATTTTACATCCCCTGCTATATCCTTAAGAAGCCCCGTAACCAAAGGAGCCGGTCGCGCCAATGCGAATTTTGGGGATGATCCTCGCCCTCTTTCTGTTGCCGACGCCGGCGGCAGCGCAGGTCGTTCTTTCTTTTTATTCGCATGAACTCGGCTCTTCCTTCCCGCACGCCTTTGTCGTGCTGAAGGGCAAAACAGAAGGCAGGGATGTGGACACCAATTTCGGCTTTACAGCAAAGACCCTGACCCCTGCGATTTTGATGGGCTCGGTCCACGGTGTCGTGGAAACATCCAAGCCGTCTTATGTCGCGTCGAGTGACCGGCAATTCTCCGTCCAGCTTGATGACCGGCAGTTTAAGGACGTGCTGGCCGTGGTCGAACGTTGGCGGACGCGGCCCAGCAAAAGCTATAACCTCAACAAGAGCAACTGCATCCATTTCGTGGGGGAGATTGCGCAAGCTGTCGGCTTGAAAGTCGTCTTTGAAAAGGCGCTGATCAAAAAGCCCCGCTCCTTTCTGCTCTCGCTTGTTTCGCTCAATCCATGGGTGAAGAGCCAATGAGCGTCGAGAACGACTTTCTCGTTGGCCTCCGGCGTATCGCCACGGACAGCGGCGCCCGCGGGCTTATGGATGATGTCGCGGTGCTGGGTGACCTCGTGCTGACGCATGACATGATTGTGGAGGGCGTCCACTTTCTGCCCGAAGATCGCCCCGCCGACGTGGCCTGGAAGCTTGTGGCTGTGAACCTGTCTGATCTCGCGGCCAAAGGTGCGGCCCCCGTCGGCATATTGGCGGGGACCGGCCTGACACGCGATGCGGCATGGAATGCGGCCTTTGTGGATGGCTTGGGAGAAGCGACGCGGGCCATGGGCGTGCCGCTTTTGGGCGGAGATACGGTTGTCATGCCAGACGGCGCGCCGCGCACCTTTGGCCTGACGGCCATTGGGCGGGTGACCGCTGCCCCGCCATCGCGGATCGGGGCTGCACCGGGCGATGTTCTGTATGTGGTGGGCGTCATCGGCGATGCAGGCCTTGGTCTGGAGATCGCCACGGGCAAGCGGCAGGGGCCAGAGGCGCTGCTAAACGCCTATCACCGTCCCATGCCTCTGCTGGAGAGCGGGCGTCTGCTCGCCGGACATGTGACGGCGATGATGGACGTGTCCGACGGGCTGCTGATTGACGCACAACGATTGGCCGATGCCAGTGGCGCCGGCGTCCTGATTGATCTGGACGCGATGCCGATGTCGGCCGAGGCGATGGCGTTCGGGTCTGATCGTGCGGCGCGGTTGCGGGCAGCTTCGGCGGGCGATGACTATGCGCTTTTGTTCACAGCATCCCTGCCGCCCCCGCAGGTGGCTGACCGCGTCACGCGGATTGGCCAGATCGTGCGCGGGTCCGGTCTGCAACTGGTCGATGCGGATGGCTCCGTTCCGCTGCCTGAAAAGCTTGGCTGGCTGCACAACTAGGATGGTTGCCAAAGGGTTGCCAAGGCGACTCGCAGGCTTCATACCGCCGCCGAACTCCGCCAGAGGCTCAAAAGGCCTCGGGAGTCCGTACACGTATGGGGGAAAGGGATAACCCTGATGATTGTTAATATTGCTATTGCATGCGGCCTGTTGGCCGTTTTGTACGGCTTCGTCACGAGCCGTCAGGTGCTCGGCGCGTCGGCCGGTAATGAAAAGATGCAGGAAATCGCAGCGGCCATTCAGGAAGGCGCACAAGCCTATCTGGGCCGTCAGTATCGCACGATCGCTATGGTGGGCGCGGTCGTTGCTGTCCTCGTCGCCTATTTTCTGGGTACAACTTCGGCCATCGGCTTTCTGATCGGTGCCATTCTTTCGGGTGTTGCGGGCTATATCGGGATGAACATCTCGGTCCGCGCTAACGTCCGTACAGCGGCTGCTGCGCAGACCGGCCTTCAGGCTGGCCTGACGATGGCGTTCCGCGCAGGGGCCATCACCGGCATGCTCGTGGCGGGCCTCGCGCTCCTCGCGATCGCGGTGTTCTTCTGGTACCTCACCGGCCCGGCGGCGCTTGCTGCTGATAGCCGTGAAGTCGTTGACGCCCTTGTTGCTCTTGCCTTTGGCGCTTCGTTGATTTCGATCTTCGCGCGTTTGGGCGGCGGCATCTTCACAAAGGCTGCCGACGTCGGCGCTGACTTGGTCGGCAAGGTCGAAGCCGGAATTCCGGAAGATGATCCTCGTAACCCCGCTGTGATCGCCGATAACGTTGGTGACAATGTCGGCGACTGCGCCGGTATGGCGGCTGACCTTTTCGAAACCTATGTCGTCACCGTTGGTGCGACGATGGTGTTGATTGCCTTGCTCGTGAAGGGCGCAGGCGATGGCCTCGTTCCGCTGATGACCTTGCCGCTGCTGATTGGCGGCGTCTGCGTGATCACGTCGATTATCGGCACTTACTTCGTCAAGCTCGGTTCCTCGAACAACGTCATGGGCGCCATGTACAAGGGCTTCCTTGTCACGGCAGTGCTCTCGGTTCCCGCCATCTGGTGGGCCATCGGCTTCGCGCTGGGCGGCATGGAAACAGTCTTTGGTGCAAATCTGGACGGCACAGGCGGCTTCACCGGCCGCACGCTGTTCTATTGCTCGTTGCTGGGTCTCATCATTACGGGCCTCATCATCTGGATCACCGAGTATTACACCGGCACCAACTATCGTCCGGTCCGCTCCATCGCCAAGGCGTCGGAAACGGGCCATGGCACCAACGTCATTCAGGGTCTGGCGATCAGCCTTGAATCGACCGCGATGCCAACGATCGTGATCTGCGTGGGCATCATTGTTGCCTATCAGCTCGCCGGCGTCATCGGCATTGCCTTTGCGGCCACCGCGATGCTGGCTGTTGCCGGCATGGTTGTTGCCCTCGATGCTTATGGTCCTGTGACCGATAACGCAGGCGGCATTGCTGAAATGGCGGGTCTGGATGACTCGGTCCGTGAAAAGACCGATCTTCTCGACGCTGTTGGCAACACCACCAAGGCTGTTACCAAGGGCTATGCCATTGGTTCGGCAGGTCTTGCAGCACTCGTGCTGTTTGCGGCGTACACGAATGACCTTCGGACCTTCTTCCCGGACCTCACGGTCGATTTCGGGCTGGAAAATCCATATGTCATCGTTGGCCTTCTGCTCGGCGCTTTGCTCCCGTACCTGTTCGGTGCGATGGGCATGACCGCTGTTGGCCGCGCGGCCGGTGAAGTGGTGAAGGACGTGCGTGACCAGTTCGCAAACGACCCCGGCATCATGACCTACAAGTCCAAGCCGGACTATGCCCGCACGGTGGACCTCGTCACCAAGGCAGCGATCAAGGAAATGATCATCCCGTCGTTGCTGCCGGTTCTGGCGCCAATTGCTGTGTATTTCATCATCACAGCCGTTGCCGGTCAGGCACAGGGCTTTGCAGCGCTCGGCGCACTTCTTCTCGGCGTGATCGTCGGCGGCCTCTTCGTCGCCATCTCGATGACGTCGGGCGGTGGCGCTTGGGACAATGCCAAGAAGTACATCGAAGACGGCAATCACGGCGGCAAGGGCTCTGAAGCCCATAAGGCTGCTGTGACCGGTGACACTGTCGGCGATCCTTACAAGGATACCGCAGGTCCAGCCGTGAACCCGATGATCAAGATCACCAACATCGTCGCCCTGCTGCTTCTCGCAGCGTTGCACGCGGCAATGTAAGTCATCTTTGACTTTTGGTTGAAGAAGCCCCGTCCGGAACTTTCCGGGCGGGGTTTTCTTTTGCCATTTTGCGGTTTATTGACCCCGCGCAACGATCATCTGGGCTTAAGGTATTGCATGGCTAAGGAAGAACTTCTCGAGATGCGCGGCGCAGTCGTGGAACTGCTGCCCAACGCTATGTTTCGCGTGAAACTTGAGAATGATCACGAAATCCTGGGCCATACCGCCGGCAAGATGCGCAAGAACCGCATCCGCGTTCTCGTTGGTGACGAGGTGTTGGTTGAACTGACGCCCTATGATCTGACCAAGGGCCGCATCACCTATCGCTTCAAGTGACGGACACCGGGCGTCGCCCCGTGATGTTCGTCCTCGCATCGGCTTCCCCCCGGCGGCTTGAGCTGCTGAAGCGTATTGGCGTCACGCCTGATCTGGTTGACCCTGCCGATTGCGATGAAACGCCGCACAAGGGCGAACGCCCTCTGGCATATGCAAAGCGTATCGCAGCGGAAAAGGCAGAAGTCGTGGCCGCACGGCGCGCGGGGGCGGCCATTCTTTCCGCCGATACTGTGGTCGCTGTCGGCGCACGCATCCTCGGCAAGGCAGAGACAGAGGCTGACGCGCGGGCCTTCCTCACCCTGCTTTCCGGCCGCCGCCACCGCGTCCATTCTGCCGTCACGCTCATCGATGTGACGGGAAAAGCGCGCCACCGCGTCTCCACCAGTACGCTAGCCTTCAAACGGCTGAGCGCGTCTGAGATCGACGCCTATGTGGCCGGCGGGGAATGGCACGGCAAAGCGGGTGGCTATGCCGTCCAAGGCTATGCCGAGGCCTTTGTCCGCAGCCTGTCCGGCTCGCACTCCGGCGTGATGGGCCTGCCGCTGTTTGAAACCCGTGCGCTGTTGCAGGCGGCGGGCATCCTGAATGGCTGAGTGGCTCTATGAGAAGGGTCTGGGCGAGAACCGGGCGCTTCTCTTGGACGGCGGACGCGCAGTTGAAGCGCATCTGGAGGTGTTTCCGGCCCCGCTCCAGCCCGGCGATGTTCTTTTCATGCGTGTCGTCGAGATTCAGGTGCAGGGGCGTCGCGGGATCGTGCGACTGTCCGCACCCGGTGACGCGCCGGACACCAATCCGGATTTTGAGGCGATCCTGGAACCTCTGTCTGAGAGGACGAGCCTTAAAAGCGAGGTCCTTGTCGAGATTGTCCGTGAGCCGATGTTTGATGGCCGCGTGCACAAGCGGGCCAAAGCCCGTCTGGCAGCTCCCGATGCCATTCCGGGCGGTGCATCCGCACTGAGAGACCGTATTG
>CAJBSR010000298.1 GCA_903958285.1 uncultured Sphingomonadales bacterium | reverse complement strand
TCATGCCGGAAGAAGCCTTTAAGGCGTTTGATCCGGTCAATGTTGTTCCGGCCGCCCTCTTCCTGGTGTCTGAAGACGCGCCGACCAACACCATCATCGGTGCGGGCGGTGGCTTTGTTCATGCGGCTAACGTCACAATGACGCGCGGCGTTGCCCTTCCCGCCGGCGAACGGACGCCGGAAGCGGTGGCCGCACGCTGGGCAGAAATCATCGACCGGACGGGTGAAACGGTGCCGCAGTCGGGCGCTGAACAGTCCATGGCGGCCATCCAGCGCCTTCAGGGCAACTAAGACCCAACAGGGCTCCAAACACCGGCTGTATTGCATTCACAATACAGCCGGTGTATTATCCTTCCAATACACAAGGGAGGAAAGCCCGATGTACAGTGATTCCGATCTCGACTCAGCGGTGGCCGCAGGCGCACTGACGCCCGCATCCGCTGCGGCCTTTCGCGCTTATGTGAGCCGCGCGCGCCAATCCCCGATGGTGGATGAAGAGCAATTCCGGGTGATAACCGGTTTCAACGATATCGTCGTATCGATCGCAGGCATCCTGTTTCTGACCGGATGTGCCTGGGCCGGTGGCAGTGTGACGCCCTGGCTTGGCGCAGCGCTGGTCGCCGTCTCCTCTTGGGGGATGGCTGAATACTTTACCGCCAAGCGCCGCATGGCCCTGCCCAGCATCATCTTCCTGCTCGCCTTTGTCGGCGGCGTCTTTGCGGCATTTGGCACCTTCCTTGTGCCAGATGGTGCGGTAGGTGAGGATGACCGTCTGGGTGCCGCTCTACTCGCATTGTCCGCCGCCATCGCGGTCGGCGGCGCTTGGCTGCACTGGCGGCGCTTCATGGTGCCGATCACCATTGCGGCAGGTGCGGCCGCGGCTGCGGGAATGCTCTTCCTTCTGCTGCTCGTCGCCAAACCCGACGCGGAAAAGATCATGATGCCGATCATCCTCGCCGCAGGCCTTGGCATTTTCGCCTTCGCGATGCGGTGGGACATGAGCGACCGGGAACGGATAACGCGCCGGTCGGATGTGGCCTTCTGGCTCCATCTCTTGGCCGCCCCGATGATTGTGCACCCGATCTTCGTCATGCTCGGCCTGACTGCGGGCGACGCCTCCATCGGCGTGGCGGGCGTCGTGCTCGCCATCTACCTCGCGCTTGGTGCTGTGGCCCTCATCATCGACCGTCGTGCGCTGATGGTGTCTGCACTGGCCTATGTGCTCGCTGCCATGGGGGCGCTGTTCAAGGAGTTCGGCGCGGTGAGCCTCAACGTCGCCATCACCGCTTTGGTCATCGGCTCAGCCCTGCTGCTGCTTTCGGCCTTCTGGCATGATGTGCGGGCCTGGTTGGTGCAGATGTTGCCCGAAGGCGTGCAAACCCGCCTACCCGTCACTCAGACGGTTATTCCGCAACCAGCTTCATAAGACGCCGTTCGACCGGGGCGAGCACGGGCCCAAGCTCATGCCCGCGCCGGAGGACGACACCCTGTTCCCCGACCAGCGCCCATTGCCCTTGCCGATTACGCAAGGCGGGGCGCTTTTCAATGCGGAATTCCGGTCGTTCTGTCGCCCGCCTAAACGCACTGAACACAGCCGCATCGCGGCCCATGTCCATGGCATAATCTTTCCAATGACCCGCGGCGACCATGCGCCCGTAAAGATCTAAAATACGGGTGAGTTCAGACCGTTCAAAAGCAACTTGGCCGCCCTTGAGGGGAAACGGCGCAACGATGCCCATCAGGCGCTCTTCCTCGGCGCTTTCGCCTGCTTGGTCTCAACAAGCTCGGCAATGCGCTTTTGCAACTGCTCAACTTCACATTTCAGGATTTCCAGCTGCTGCGTCGCTGGATCAAACCGCCCATTGCAGGGCGTGCCATAGGGCATGAAGGGCTTCTGATAGTCGGTTGCATCGACCAGCAGCGGGCGCGCCGGGATACCAACCATCGTCGCGCCTTCCGGCACGTCCTTGGTGACAACGGCATTGGCCGCAATGCGCGCGCGCCTGCCGACAGTGATGGGGCCAAGCACAGCCGCGCCAAGGCTGATGATGGCATCATCTTCAATGGTCGGGTGACGTTTTCCGCCCTGCCCGCTTGTCGGATTGGTGCCGCCCAGCGTTGCGCCCTGATAGATCGTCACATTGTCGCCGATCTCCGCCGTCTCGCCGATCACCACAAAGCCGTGGTCGATAAAGAAAAAGCGGCCAATCTTGGCGCCGGGGTGAATGTCGATCGCGGTCAGGAAGCGGGAAAAATGGTTCACAAGCCGTGCAAGGAAGTACATGTCGGCTTCGAAAAGCCAATGCGCAGCGCGGTGCATCGCCAAAGCCCAGACGCCCGGATAGGTGAGGATTTCCCAGCGGGACCGCGGCGCGGGATCACGCGCTTTGATCGAATCCAGATATGCGATGATGCCGTTAAACACCCTTGCGCCCTTCCTTTTGTTTGACGCTTCTTAGGCCGCAAGGCCCGCCAATTCCAGACCCTGCATCCGTAAAGCGTCCGCGTTGCACAATTTGCATGCTTTCATGGCGCTTGAATGATCGCTTCAATCACTTAAATTACCATCATTGATAGATTGAGGCGATAAAAATGAGCGTATTCCTGCCGACCCTGAAACAGCTTCAATATCTGGTCGCGCTGCACGACCATGGCCATTTTGGCAAAGCGGCCGAAGCCTGCTTCGTAACGCAATCGACGCTGTCTGCCGGTTTGCGCGAACTGGAATCGCTCATCGGCGTCACGCTGGTGGAGCGCACCCGACGTGTCGTGCGCTTTACGTCACTCGGCCTTCGGGTCGTGGATAAGGCCCGCCGCGTCATGCGCGAGGCGGAGGAACTGGGCGATCTCGTCAAGGCCGAAGGCAAGCCGCTGTCCGGGGAACTTCGCCTCGGCGTGATCCCCACCATTGCGCCATTTCTGCTTCCCCGCTTGCTCCGTCCCGTCCGGCAAGACTGGCCGGACCTCAAGCTCTTCCTTCGGGAAGAAACGAGCGCCGCAGCCTGTGAGTCTCTTAACCGGGGGCTTCTTGATTGCGTCTTGCTCGCCTTGCCGTTCGGCTGTGGTGACGTTGAGAGCGAGGTCCTTTTTGAAGACCGTCTGCACATTGCCTATCCGGCGGGCGACAATCCACCGGCAAGCATCCGGCCGGAGCAGATTGACGAACAACGCCTCCTCCTGCTGGAAGACGGGCACTGCCTGAAAGACCATGCGCTTTCGGCCTGTAGTCGGCCTGAACTGCGCGCCGAAGCCCGCATGCTTGGCACGTCGCTGCATACGCTGGTGCAGATGGTCGATAATGGATTAGGGCTCACGATCTTGCCGCAGATGGCGATTGATGCGGGTATCCTGAATGGGACCGACGTGGTTGCCCGTCCGCTGGAGGCCGCGCACCCCACGCGCACCATCGCGCTTGTCTGGCGAAAGGCGAGTCCGCGTGGAAAAGAGTTCCAAATGCTGGCCAATGTGCTGCGGACTGCGAATGAGCGCGCTAACGCACCGGACTGACGATAAAAGCTCGTAAAGCCAAACGGCGTCCCCACCTAGGTTGAGACCAGGGGGCCTTGGGTCGCACCAGCTGGTCCGGCGGTATCTGGTCTCGCCGTCGGGCCAGTTTTTAAAGCGTCTTACCCTTTAATCCCAGCTTCTGGCTGCCGCGTCGTCCCTGGCACGTGCCTCCACCCAGTTGTCACCTTCGCTCCTGTGTTCCTTCTTCCAGAAGGGGGCATCGGTCTTCAACCGGTCGATCAGGAAGGTGCACGCCTCTAGCGCGGCTGCACGATGGTCACTGGCGGTTCCCACAAAAACAATGCGATCGCCTGCCTTCAATGTGCCGACACGGTGAAGCACAGTGACACCACAAAGCGGCCACCTGCCCTTCGCTTGGTCGGCAAGGGCCGTGAGCGCCTTTTCCGTCATCCCCGGATAATGTTCCAGCGTCATGGCCTCAACGCCATCATCTGCCCGGACGATGCCTGTAAAGGACGCGACAGCTCCGCCGCCTTGGCCCTCCAGAGCCGCCAGTTCGGCGCCGACGTCAAAATCCTCCGGCTGGACGCGAACGGAGATCATCCGCCGGTCACAGGCGGAAAGAAGGCAATTTCGGCGGCATTGGCCAGATCAGCCGTTAGCGGCACGATGTCCTGATCGACCGCACAGCGCAGCCGACTGGGGTCGGAAAAAGCCTCGGCATAACCGCCACCGCGCGCAGCGAGCCAAAGGGCGAGATCAAGCGGGGTCGAAACTCCGTCAGGCAAGTCGATTCGCTCCGCGCCGACACCGACCCGTTCACGAACCCACGCAAAATAGAGGATGTCGAGCGCCACCGCTCAATCCATGTGCTTGATGCCGACGCGCAGATAGTCCCAGCCGGTGATAGCCGTCAGCGCTGCTGCGGCCCAAAGTGAGACCAGACCGGTCAGCTTGATCCATTCTTCCGCCGGAAAGGCGCCGGCAAGAATCAAGGCACCCAGTGAAACAAGCTGAAATGTCGTTTTCCACTTGGCCAATCGAGTCACTGGCATAGAGACGCGCAATTGGGCGAGAAACTCCCGCAGGCCGGAAACCGCAATCTCCCGAAGCAAGATGACAATCGCTGCAATGACGTGCCAGCCGGCAATATCGCGCGTAGCGACCAGCATCAGGACGACCGCCGCGATCATGATCTTATCGGCGATTGGATCCAGGAAAACGCCCAATTTTGAGACGGTTCCCTGCGCGCGGGCAAGGTAGCCATCGAAATAGTCGGTGATGCCCATCAGGCAATAAAGCCCGAACGCAAGGCCATACCCAAGTTCCCAACCCGGATACCACAAAAGGGCGACGAGGATGGGCACTGCGAAGATCCGTGACAGCGTCAGGATGTTTGGAAGACTGTTTAACACCCGACCCCCTTAAAGCGTTTGCGTGGCGGGGAAAAGCTGGTCTATGCGCCAAACCGACATTTCCACTGTCGGGTTGGCCTTTCACCTATGCAAACTTCCTTCAGGCTACTCGGCCAGCGACGCTTCCTGCCGCTGTTCGTGACGCAGTTTCTGGGTGCCTTCAACGATAACCTGTACAAGATGGCCATGGTGGTGCTCGTCACATACACCATCCTCAATGATCCGAAGCTGGAAGCGAATTTCAGCGCGCTAGCCAGCGGCGTGTTCATTCTGCCTTTCTTTCTGTTCTCCGCAATTTCCGGCCAGTTGGCTGACGCGATGGACAAGGCGCGGCTGATCCGCATCATCAAGTCTGCGGAAATTGTGATCTTGATTGCAGGCGGCATCGGTCTCTTAACCCACTCCATCCCTCTGCTGCTCGTGGCTTTGTTCGCCATGGGCGTGCACTCGACCTTTTTCGGACCGATCAAATACGCCATTTTGCCGCAGCATCTCGATATGAAGCACGTGCTTGGCGGCACCGGACTTGTTGAGGCAGGGACGTACATCGCCATCCTGCTCGGCACCATTGTCGGCGGCCTCATGCCCGCCAACTGGGCTGCCTTCGCCGTTCTCGGGGTGGCCATCATCGGTCGCATCAGCGGACAATTCGTTCCACCGGCGCCCCCCGAAATCGCCAATAAGGACGTCAAACTCGACTTTAATGTGTTCCGCGCGTCCTGGCGGCTTGTGCGCGACACGATGCATATTCCGCGCCTCTTTATGGCGATTGTCGCGATCAGCTTTTTCTGGGGCATTGGCGCCATCCTTGCGGCAC
>CAJBSR010000297.1 GCA_903958285.1 uncultured Sphingomonadales bacterium | reverse complement strand
TCTCGACGAACGTTTGGGACTCGGTTTACCGCCAACGCTTGAAATTGCCTATTTTCATGGTCCGGTCTGGGATGAGCTTGGCGAGGCAACCGAACCTCTCATGGAGTTTCGAGACTATTACGGTCACGGCCGCCTCTTCATCAACAATCCGCTATCCCGCGAGATATTCGAACGGGGCATGCAGGGGCGGGTTGCGGCCTTGAGCACACACGGAAGGCGCGGCCGCTCCATCCTCTTTTCGCCCCATCCCGAAATGGGTGACCTCCTGCGCAAATATATGGCCCTTGAAACCTATATTCCGCACTATCAGGCCCTGCGCGGCGATCTGGTCATGCGCGAAACTTTGGCGACGTTCCGCCCCGACGAGTCCCGCAGTTTCCTTCTGATCCTGAATGCAATCGAGGAGCTTTCGAGAGAGCGGTCTGCCTTTGCCCGTCCGGATAAGACACATATCTCCACCTGCGACACCCAAAGCCTTCTTGCCGAATGGATGGCGCGGGCGGATGCGTTCGAGCCTTCTGCCAATGATACGGGACGGCTTGAAACCGAATTGCTGGAGAGTTTTAAAATCAAATTTGTGCATGCCCTGTCCGAACTCGGGCGTCACTGGAACGATGCCAAGCCTGATCTTAAAGATATGGGCCGCCGATTGATCGCCGATATCACGCAATCACTGGCGCGCAAAACAGGCCAGCGTCCGGCCGAAATTCTTCTGGAACTCGAACTGGCCTGCCTTATCCTGGATGGCTGGTCTCAGGTTGCTGCTGCCGATACACTCATGCCATGAACACAAAAGAATCAGTTGTCCGCCTGTCCCAAGTCACAAAACGGTTCGGTCAGTCCGTTGCCGTCGATCAACTCGATTTGGACATCGGCGAAGGGTCGTTCTTCTCCCTATTGGGGCCGTCGGGTTGCGGCAAAACCACCAGTCTGCGGATGATTGCGGGCTTCGAGACGCCGGATGAAGGAGACGTTTTTATCCGCGGGCAGAATGTGACGCGCATTGTTCCGCACAAGCGCGATTTTGCGATGGTGTTCCAGAATTTTGCTCTCTTTCCCCAAATGAGTGTTGCGGAGAATGTGGCCTTCGGGCTCAAGATGACAGGGGTAGGGAAAGCCGAACGCGAACAGCGCGCCCTTGAGGCCTTGGCTATGGTCCGCCTGCCACAATTTGCGGACCGATATCCCAAGCAATTGTCGGGGGGCCAGCAGCAACGTGTGGCGATTGCCCGGGCGATTGTCATGCGCCCGGCGGTCCTTCTGCTGGATGAACCACTCGGCGCGCTTGATAAAAACCTGCGTGAGGAGATGCAGGTCGAATTGCGCAGCCTGCAACAAGACCTCGGCATCGCAACCGTGTTTGTCACGCATGACCAGGAAGAGGCATTGACGCTGAGCGATACGATCGCGGTGATGCGAGACGGGCGGATCGAACAGAGCGGCTCGCCTTCGGATGTGTATGAGCGACCGGTCAACCGCTTCGTCGCCACTTTCCTCGGTGCGAGCAATCTGCTTCGCGGCAGAATTCTCGGCACAGGCAAGACGGCAAGGATCGATGCAAGCGGCATTGCCATTCCTCTGGGCGATGCGACCGGCAAAGACGGCGACGAGGTCGAGATTGCGATCCGCCCCGAACGCATGAGCGTGCAGCCGCAAGGTGCAG
>CAJBSR010000296.1 GCA_903958285.1 uncultured Sphingomonadales bacterium | reverse complement strand
TCGGTGAGGTGACGATCCTGATTGACCCGCGGGGTGGCGAAGCCAACTGGTTGTGGAGTCAGGCGTGGACTGAAGCGAACTTTTGGAGCGTCTTCATTTGCCTAAATCTGAGCATTGCTCGCTCTCGTCGTCGGAAGGGCAGGTGGTTGTCCGCAGTCTGATCGGCGACGCCTGCCGCTGCCCCAATTAATTCCCTGTTATTTCCTGTTTAACAGGGAAACCGGAGTCGTTTGCTGCACGCTGGAGACTCGCGGTCAAAACGCCCGATTCCGTCGCAAAATCGGACGAATTTCACGCCAAAAAACTCCGGATAGAACGCGGATAACGCCCAGAAACCTTGGGGTTTCGGGCGGCTAGATTGTGTGGAGACCAGTCCGCTGGACTGCGTGGCGGTGGGAAGTCGACCGGGATCGAACCTTCTCTGCAAGCTAGCTTCCTGATAATGGACAGACGTTCATAATGCTAGAGAAAGCCGTGACGTGCCAGATCCAAACGGCCAGGCTACTTCAGCGCACAGGCTTTGTTCGACAACGCCTGGCCTTCTCGCATTACGATCGCATGACTTTTGCGCTATGGCTTTTAAGTGCGACTTGGAGGGATGTGGCGGTTCATCGCTAGAACTCCTGCAACAACAATCAATGGAACAGTACCGATGGCGATAAGAAAGATCGCCACACCGTCGTTGATTTGGAGAATAAACCCACCAAGTGCAGCACTCAGGATGGCTCCAGCCCGACCAATACCAGCTGACCAGCCGATACCCCGCGCACGGCAATGTACAGGGTAAGCATGCGCAGCAAGAGCGAAAAGTGTCACTTGAAGAGTCGCCGCACCGCATCCCGCAACTGCAATTCCAAAGATCAGTGCAGAGTAACTCAATTCTCTGTTCAGCTGAAAAGCGATGGCTGCAGTACCGGCAATGATCAAGAAGCAGGTGAAAAGGAGCAGATCACGTGATCCCCGGCGGGCGATTACCCAACTTCCGGCAAGAGAGCCGGCGACTCCGAAAAGATTGAAATACATCGATCCGCGAACTGCAGCACCCGTGTCGATTCCCGAAGATGAGAGTATTGTCGGTAACCAGCTGAGATATGAATAGTGCACAATCATGCTGCCAAAAAATGCCAGCCACAGTGCAGTAGTGACCCGAAAATTATTTTTTGAGAACAGTATTTTAATGGTGCTCTCGCCTTCGTGAACAATATCTTCAGTCCCCACATCGGCTTCGCTCTCGAAGCGCGTAGATTCCGGCAGCCACAGCCATATGAGAATAAGAAAACCAAGTGGCAGGATACCGCCCACCGCAAGGGAAATGCGCCAGCCAAATTCAGGGATTACCCATGACGAAATGGCTGCCCCAATCATTCCTCCGCACGGAACGGCTGCCAATGACACAGTCATGGAGAGATTGCGCCAGCGGTCTGATACCGACTCTGCAACAAGCGCCATTGCGTTGGGTATGACGGCCCCCATTCCAATGCCGGTGAAGAAGCGCAACACGGTTAACCAGGTGAGATCTTGAGCAATGGCGCAAAGCAAAGCAAAAACTGAGAACGTCAGCACACCGACCAACAGTGCTGGCCTGCGACCGTAGCGATCACCGATATATCCGCCAATTGCAGTTCCGAATGCCATACCGACAAGTGCCGCCGCAAGCATGGGACCGAGTGCGGCTGCGGCAATGCCCCAGTCTGCCCGTATGGCGGGAGCAGCAAATGCAGCAGCTTGCATATCATAGCCATCGAGCAGCATGATGCAGGCGACGAGGATCACCAGCTTGTATTCAGGAATACTATTCGATGACCGCAGCCCAGCGTCTGTTCGTTCCATTTTCCTCTCCCCGGACGTTCCTGTCGTTATTTTCGTTTATTTCTTCGGTGCCTAAGAATTAAATTGGCGATATTTTTTCGAAGTCACCTTCAACTGTCACTGTAATAATAAGTGGCTTCGACTTCAGGTTGTGCCAGTACCACCCATGGCGACCGTTGAATCCCGCGACCAAGCTTCCGGACCGGGTGGTGCGAACTCCCTTTTCATAACTCGTAACTACAAGATTTTCGGCGTCGCCCGTGTCACCATGGAAGTCGTACTCCACAGCGTCTCCATTAGATGACCAGTCAAAGTGCATTGCAGCGCCCTTGCTCATCCACGCCTTGACCTCCCGCCCCCGGTAAGGCTCCAGAACGAGCATAATTCGGGTGCCGCCGGTGGGCGTTACACTAATTTGGAGGTCGGAAACTGCATCAACATCACTGGAGATCGCGTTGAGCTCGCGCTTGATTTCTCCCATCGCCTTCAGCCCTAACGTTTGGCCAAGACCAGTCGGATCGGCACCGAATTCAGCTGGCACAACAGCCACGACGAACAGCACCAGACTCACAGCAACAGCCAACGTCGCCGACCGGTTCAGATTGCGCGAGGATTGTCCTCCTGATTTCCCGGCCTCAGAAAGTCGGTTCATAAGCTTACCTCTACGAAGAAGTCCGTTGAGTGCATTGCAAAAAGCCCGGCTCCCAGCACGACCAGTGCCACATTCGCGACCCATGCATACTTCAGGAAGCTTCCGGTCAGCCGCCAATAGCCAATCGCGACAAGCAGCAGTGTCAACGTGAGCAGTTGCCCCACTTCTACACCGGCGTTGAATGCAATGAGATTGGTTAGCAGGCCATATGGGGAAAGCGAGAATTCCTGCAGTTTCGTGGCGAGACCAAGCCCGTGCAGCAAACCAAAGAATAGCACCGCTAGCTTTGGGTTTGGAGCGCCAGGTAGCCAACGTTCAATCAGGCCGAGGTTTTCCATTGCTTTGTATGCAACTGACAACCCAATCCCAGCGTCGACTAGGCTGGCGTTAACCTGCGTTCCCAGGAGAACGCCCGAAATCAAGGTGATGCTATGGCCGAGAGCGAAAAGAGTTACGTAGACCGCGACGTCCCTTAGTCGGTACAAGTAGAAGATGACCCCCGTCAGGAAGAGGATGTGGTCATATCCCGTGACCATGTGCTTGGCGCCGAGATACATGAAGGGAAAGAGCTGAGGTCCCTCTGTCATCTCGACAAAGC
>CAJBSR010000295.1 GCA_903958285.1 uncultured Sphingomonadales bacterium | reverse complement strand
TACCGGCCGCAGTTCTACTTCCGTACGACCGACGTCACCGGTGAAGTCGTTCTTCCAGAAGGCACGGAAATGGTCATGCCTGGCGACAACGTTCAGCTCGGCATCAAGCTGATCGCACCGATCGCAATGGAGCAGGGCCTGCGCTTCTCCATCCGTGAAGGTGGCCGGACCGTCGGTTCCGGGGTTGTCGCTTCGATCACGAAGTAATATAGCTCAATCAACACCGCCCGATTCTCCTCGTGAGGATCGGGCGGTTTGCTTGTTTAATGTTTTTGGCTCTTTCTCATCGGTAAACGGACAATGGAAACACAAAATATCCGCATTCGCCTAAAGGCTTTCGACCATCGCGTGCTCGACCAGGCAACTGGCGACATCGCTGATACGGCAAAGCGTACAGGCGCTTCGATCCGTGGGCCCATTCCGCTCCCGACGAGAATTGAGAAATTCACGGTGAACCGTGGACCGCACGTCGACAAGAAGTCGCGCGAGCAGTTCGAAGTCCGTACCTATAAGCGGCTGCTCGACATCGTGCAGCCGACACCCCAGACAGTCGACGCGCTGATGAAGCTCGATTTGGCTGCCGGGGTTGATGTTGAGATCAAGCTGGCCTAAGGCCGCTCATCTCTTAGAGATTCGGGATACCGCACATCCATCGAGGTGTGGCTGCGTCCCCCGTCTTTTCCGCGCCGCAAGGCGTGGAAAGCCAGCCCGGACGGGGTGACTTTCATATTTGGGTTGAACATGCCCGCGGGGAATGGGTCTCCGTGGGCCTCTGTGTTAAGGAGAAGTAGATCATGCGCACTGGCGTGATCGCGAAGAAGGTCGGCATGACGCGCATCTTCAAAGAAGATGGCCGTCACGTGCCCGTTACCGTTCTGTCGCTTGAAAATTGCCAGGTCGTGTCGCAGCGGACCATTGACCGTGACGGTTACGTCGCCGTTCAATTGGGTGCCGGGGCGGCAAAGGCCAAGAACGTCGCAAAGCCGCAACGCGGTCACTTTGCGAAGGCAGAAGTCGAGCCCAAGGCTCGTCTCGTTGAATTCCGCGTCGCTGAAGATGCGCTGGTTGACGTTGGTGCGGAAATCTCCGCAGACCATTTCGTTGCCGGCCAGCTCGTCGACGTTGCCGGTCATACCCAGGGTAAGGGTTTTGCAGGCGCCATGAAGCGTTGGGGCTTCGGCGGTCTGCGTGCCACCCACGGTGTGTCTGTGTCTCACCGTTCGCACGGTTCGACCGGGCAGCGTCAGGATCCGGGCAAGGTCTTCAAGAACAAGAAGATGGCCGGCCACATGGGTGACCGTCAGCGTACACAGCAGAACCTTGAAATCGTCCTTACGGATGCTGATCGCGGTCTTCTGTTCGTCCGTGGTTCGGTTCCGGGTGCCAAGGGCACGTGGCTCACCGTTTCGGACGCTGTGAAGGTTTCCCGCCCCGCCGACGCTCCGTACCCTGCCTCGGTTCGCTCCGCAGGCGGTCAGGTCGAAGCTCCCGCAGAAACTCCGGTTGAAGTCGCTGTCGCGCCTGAAGCCGTCGAAAATCAGGAGGGCTAAGCCATGAAGCTCAAGGTTCAGACCCTCGACGCCAAGGCAAAGGGCGACATCGACCTCGCAGAAGACGTGTTCGGCCTCGAGCCGCGCGCAGACATTCTGCACCGCGTTGTCACCTGGCAGCTCGAAAAGGCCCGCGGCACTGCCCGTGGTGCCCGTGAGCGCTCAGAAGTGGCGCGCACCGGCAAGAAGTTTGGTCGCCAGAAGGGCGGCGGTACGGCACGTCACGGCGATCGCCGCGCTCCGATCTTTGTCGGTGGTGGTAAGGCTCACGGTCCTCGCGTTCGTGACTTCAACCCGTCGCTCAACAAGAAGATCCGTGCACTCGGCCTGAAGATGGCGCTTTCCGCCAAGGTCAAATCGGGCTCGCTGATCGTTCTTGAAGATCTGGCGCTCAAGGAAGCCAAGACGAAGGCATTGGTCGGCACGCTCAGCAAGCTGGGCTTCGGTCGCACCGCTCTCGTGATCGACGGTGAAGCCGTTGAAACGAGCTTCGCCCTTGC
>CAJBSR010000294.1 GCA_903958285.1 uncultured Sphingomonadales bacterium | reverse complement strand
GCGCCTATACAGGCAGGCGCGCGCAGAGGCAAAGGCGCAAAGTAGCCCAAAATGTCCTTAAATCAATCTTCAGCCCTGAAGGCTATTTGCGACGTGGGCCACTGTTGCGTGGTCGGCGCGCAAGTGCATGACATAAGGGTGTTGTTCCGCCGTGCAGGACAAGGGTGAGACCGGGCGGATCGGGCGCCATTTCGGGCTGGACTGGCTGCGCATCGGCGCGTTCGCAATCCTGATCCTTTATCATATCGGCCTCTATTTCGCGCCGGGCCATTGGCTTGTAAAATCCGCAGAGATCGAGCCTTGGGTTGCCTATCCGATTGCGGCCATCTCACCTTGGCGGCTGATGATCATCTTCGCCGTGTCGGGCTTTGCGTCCGCTGCCATGCTGCAGCGCTTCCCCTCGGTCGGCGCGTTTTTCAGGGAACGTAGTCGACGCTTGCTCATCCCGCTCGTTTTCGGAACGCTGGTGCTGGTGCCGCCGCAGGGCTGGGTCCGGATGGAAGGGAGCGGACATCACCAGACGATGCTGCACTTCCTCACCCATGAGGAATTCGCCTTTCAAAGGATCGCAGGCCAGTTCTTCCCTAATTGGGAGCATCTGTGGTTCCTCGGCTATCTCTGGGCCTATACCGGGCTGCTGGCGACGGCGCTAATGCTGCTGCCGGATTGGAAGGCGCGCATGGCCCCGGCGGTAACATGGCTGTGCCGGGGATGGCGGCTGCTCTATCTGCCGCTGCTGGTGCTGCTCGGTGGACGCTTGGCGCTGATGGCGGTGCATTTGGACGATGCCAGCCGCTATTCCGATCTCGTGGGAGATATCCATTATATCCCCGCCTTCCTGCTTGGCTTTGCGCTCGCGCACTTCGCGGAGTTCTGGTCCGCCGTGCGCCGGATCTGGCCCATGGCGCTTGGCGTGTCGGTCGTCTGTCTGGCCGTGATCCTGTCCGGCGTTGCGGTCCCCGTCAGTGATCCCTCCCGCGGGATGCTCATCGTGCAGATTGCGGCTGACACCGGCATGGCTTGGGCGATGCTGCCCGTTGCGCTGCATTTGGCGGATGTCGCGTTCAACAGGGATCACCCTTGGCGGCAGACCTTGGCGCTGGCGATCTTCCCCGCATACGTGATCCACCAGACGGTGATTGTGCTCGCGGGTTGGGCGATGCGCGAAGCAGGGATCGTCGGCCTTGCGGCCTTCATACTGCAGGTCGTCCTTGTGCTTTTGAGTTGCTGGGCCGCCTGGGCCTTGGCACGCGCGGTGCCACTATTCGGGGAATTGCTGGGGATGCCGCACAAGCGATTGGCAGCGCCCGGTCGAAAAGCTGTCAGCGCGGCCTGATTGCGGCGTCTACCCAAGCCCGCGCGACCCAAGCGGCTTTCGCTGCTTTGCTTGTGATCACGCGCTGGTCCCAAGCGGCCTCGCCCCGCCGTGCGACTTCGCGAGCAATATCGCCATAAATGCCCGCTGCGGAGAGGACCGCCCAGCGGGATCGGAAGGGCAGGCGCCGCGCGCCGATGCGGGCGCTGGCTTCATAGCCTGCGGAAAGGTCCGCCAGTCGCTGCGCAATCTTTGCCATGGCCCGCCGGTTGTGCGTCTTCATTTGCTCGCCCGGCGATACGTTGGCTTCGGCCAGCCACTCTGCGGGCAAATAGCATCGCCCGCCGTCAGCATCCTCGCGGATGTCCCGCGCGATATTGGCCAACTGGAAAGCCAGTCCCAGATCATTGGCGCGCTTGAGCGTATCCTCATCGTCGGGTGAGACCCCCATGATGACGGCCATCATCAGCCCGACCACGCCTGCGACATGATAGCAATATTTGAGCAGCTCGGCTTCGTTGCGCGGGGAGAAGTCCGCCGCGTCCATGGCAAAGCCCTCAATCAGGTCGCGCGGCCATTGCGCCGGGAGGGCGCATTCCCTGGCCACCAGCCCCAGCGCGTCAAACGCGGGATCGCCGGTCGTCTCGCCCGCCAGTGCCCGCTCCGTCATGTCGCGCAGGAAAGCGAGCCGTTCGGCGGGGTCTTCGACCTTGGTCAGCGCGCCGCCATGGTCCTGTCCGTCGGCAATGTCATCGCACTTGCGGCACCAGCTGTAGAGCAGCCAGGCCCGCTCCCGCACGTCCGGCGCGAACAGTTTGGAGGCGAGCGCGAAGGATTTGGAGCCCTTGGCGATGCTCTCCCGCGCCGTATTGACAAGGGCGGCGCGATCCATGTTCAGAGGTCTTCCGACGTCATCGCAAAAATGGGCTGGTGCGGCTCATACATCGCCATGCGGGTCAGCAGACGTTCCAGCTGATCGTCAGCGATCAGGATGCCTTTATGCTGATCCCGAATGAAGCCGACCGAGATCATGTGCGTGTTGAACGCGATCAGTTGGTCGTAAAAGCCTGCCGCGTTCAGGAGGCCGACGGGCTTTGCGTGATAGCCAAGCTGCGCCCAGCTAATTGCTTCCCAAAGCTCATCCATCGTGCCGACGCCACCGGGAAGGGTGAGGAAGCCGTCGGACAGATCGGTGAACATGCGCTTGCGCTCATGCATACCAGGGACGACGTGGAGCTCGGTGCAGCCCTTGTGCGCGACTTCGCTGCCGACCAGGGCTTCAGGGATCACGCCGATCACCTCACCACCCGCTTCGAGCGCACTGTCGGCGAGCGCGCCCATCAGGCCAAGCCGCCCGCCGCCATAGACGACCCCAATGCCCTTTTGCGCCAGCGTGCGCCCGACAAGGCGCGCGGTCTCGATATAGACAGGGTCGGCCGGGGTCGCGGACCCGCAATAGACGGCAATGCGTTTCATGGGGCGCTCCCTAGCCGGTCCTACCCCGCAAAGTCGAGATGTCAGGCAAGATCCTCAAGCATCAGCGCTGCCGTCGCCTTCGCGCTGCCGACGACGCCGGGGATGCCCGCGCCCGGATGTGTGCCGGCGCCGACGAAGTAGAGGTTGTCGATTACGTCATCGCGGTTGTGCGCGCGGAACCAGGCGCTCTGCCACAGGACGGGTTCGAGGCTGAACGCGCTGCCAAGGTTGGCAGACAGGTCCCGCCCGAAATCGGTCGGCGCATAATGGAACTGGGTGACGATCCGTTCCTTCAGGTCGGGCATCAGGCGCTGCGCGACTTCTTCAAGAATGTTCTCGGCAAATTGCTTGCCGAAGTCGCCATCCCAATCGACCTTGGCCTTGCCGAGATGGGCGACAGGAGCGAGCACGTAGAAGGTGGAATGACCCTCTGGCGCCATCGACCCATCGGTCACGCTCGGGTGGTGGAGGTAGAGCGAGAAGTCCTCGGGCACGCGGCCATTGTTGTAAATATCGTCGAGCAGGCCTTTGTAGCGCGGGCCGAACAGGATCATGTGGTGCGGAATTTCGGGGAAGGTGCCCTTCACCCCGAAATGCACGACGAACAGCGAGGGCGACCAGCGCTTGCGCTTCAAGGATTTG
>CAJBSR010000293.1 GCA_903958285.1 uncultured Sphingomonadales bacterium | reverse complement strand
TTAGAAGAAGAGCAGTCCGATGAAGCGCACCTTCCAGCCGAGCAACTTGGTTCGCGCACGGCGTCACGGTTTTCGGGCTCGCATGGCGACCGTCGGTGGCCGTGCAGTTATCCGGGGCCGTCGCGCCCGCGGTCGCAAGAAGCTGTCCGCCTGATCACCCTGAGTAAGCGGTCAGATTTTCTGGCCGCCTATTCCGGAAAACGGGCTGCCTTTGGCGGCCTTGTTTTGCTTGTCCGTGATCGACAGGATTCCACCGCGGGAATGCGGGTTGGTTACACCGTCACCAAAAAAGTTGGCAATGCGGTCATCCGCAACCGGGTAAAGCGTCGCTTTCGGGAACTTGCGCGGGAGCTTCTGCCCCAGGCCGGAGTCGCCGGGGCAGACCATGTCATCATCGGCCGCAACAGCGCGGTTGAACGGGATTTTGGCAAGCTGCGCAGTGACCTCGCCAAGGCTTTGGCGAAGGTTGCAGAATGACCGCGCGGCTCCTCATCTGGCTCGCAAAAGCGTGGCAGTGGGGCCCATCTGCCATTTTACCCCCGACATGCAGGTACCAACCCTCCTGTTCGGCCTATGCAATTGAGGCCTTGGGGCGCTATGGCGCGCTCAAAGGAAGCTGGCTTTCCGTCCGTCGAATCTTGCGCTGTCACCCTTGGGGCAGCCAAGGCTATGATCCGGTGCCGTGAGTTTATTGGGGAATTGAGTTGAGCGAGAATCGCAACTTTGTGCTGGCCATCCTGCTGTCGGCGCTTGTCCTATTTGGCTGGACCTTTCTTGGCGAGAAGTTCTTCCCGCAGCCCAAGGCCCCGCCTGCGGCCTCGCAGAGCGCCCAATCCGCGGCGGCAGGCGTGCCGGCGGCGGCTGCCACACCAGCGGTTGCGAAGCCACGCGACGTGAATGCTGTCCTCATCGAAAGCGGCCGCGTCTCCATCGAAACGCCGAAGCTGAAAGGCTCAATCAGCCTGAAGGGCGCACGTTTCGATGACTTGATTCTGCCGCTCCACACGCTGACGGTGAAGAAGGATTCGCCGCCTGTCCGTATCCTTTCCCCTCTGGGCACCGAGCACAGCCAGTTTGCCGGGTTCGGCTGGACCGGCACTGGCGGCGCCTTCCCGGATGGCAACACCATATGGAAAGCAAGCGCATCGAAGCTGACGCCGTCATCGCCCGTCACGCTCAGCTGGGACAATGGCCAGGGACAGTTGTTCCAGATCAAGCTCTCAGTTGATAACGATTATATGTTCACCGTTGACCAAAGCATCGTGAACAAGGGCACCGGCCCCATCGCAGTCCGTCCCTTTGGCTATATCAATCGCGGTTTTGCAACGGTTGGCCAGTCAAGCGCACTCGCCGGGCCGCGCCATGACGTTGACAGTTGGACAATCCATGTCGGCCCTATCGGCACGTTCAACAATGCGACGAATTACGACGTCAACTATCCGGACCTCGATGAACAACCTGCTGGAGAGCGCTTCAAATCCACGGGCGGCTGGCTCGGCTTTGGGGACACTTATTGGCTGACGGCCATGGCGCCATCCCAGACCGCGCATATGGACGCTGGTTTCCGCAAGGGTGGCGGCGCCTATCAGGCTGATTTCGCACTAGACAACACCGTCGTCGCCCCCGGCCAGACCAACACGGTCAAAACCCACTTCTTCGCAGGCGCAAAGGAAGTGCCGGTTCTCGATAACTATATGGACAAGCTTGGCATCCAGCAGTTCGGCAATGCGATCGACTGGGGCTGGTTCAAGATGTTCGCAAAGCCGATCTTCTACCTGCTCGACGCCCTGTTCAAACTGGTGAAGAATTTCGGCGTTGCGATCATCCTGCTGACCTTGATCATCAAGCTGGCCATGTTCCCGATCGCCCAGCG
>CAJBSR010000292.1 GCA_903958285.1 uncultured Sphingomonadales bacterium | reverse complement strand
TCATGCCGGGATCGACGCACTGATTGCCGAAGGAAAGGCGCGCGCGTGACAGTGGATGCCTTGCCCGTGATCCGCCCCTCATCTGCCCATGCCAGTGCCGCGACTGCCCTCGCCGATGGCAGCCAGACGCTGGGCTGGGACGCGGTTGACGCCATCACTGCGCGGGCAGCAGCGGCGATCCGCCGGGACATGGCAGCCGGCCGCCGGTTGGGCGTGTTCGCCCGCAATGCGATCGAGCCCGCGCTCGCCTACGTTTCGGGCCTGCGCGCCGGGGTATCGCCCGTCCCGGTCAATTTCCACCTGACGCCGGGCGAATGCAGCTACATCCTTGATGATGCCGATATCGGCATCCTGTTGACGGGCCCGGAGAATGCCGAAACAGCGCTGGCAGCGGCGGCAAGCGCGGCCTATCCCCCGCTCGTGGTGGGCTGGCGCTGCCCTGCCCTGCCCGGTCTGCTCGACTGGGAAACCTGGCTGACGGACCAACCACAGACCGAACCGCTGGACCTGCCGCCACGGCCCTATCTGCACTATACTTCGGGCACGACCGGTCGCCCCAAAGGGACCGAAACCCCGCCATCAATGTTCCCCGATGCCCAGACCGTCCGTGGCCTGTTCGAGGCCTATCGCGTAGCCGTGGAGGCTCTGCCAGCGGGGGCCTCGCTGATCATTGGGCCAATGTACCACACCGGGCCGCTGAATTCAGTCCGTCACCTGATCGGCGGCAAGCCGCTGATCGTGGCAGAACGCTTCGATGCCGCCGAAACGTTGGCTCTGATCGAAAGGCACCGCGTGTCTACCGTTACCATGGTGCCCACTCATTTTCAGCGCCTGCTGGCGCTGCCAGAGCCTGATAGAACCACACCGGACGTCAGCAGCCTACGCGCAGTTAGTCATACCGGTGCAGCCTGCCCGCCCGAAGTAAAGCGCGCTATGATCAACTGGTTCGGGCCAGTTCTGACGGAAAGCTATGGCGCCACCGAGGTAGGCTCCATGGCGACGATCACATCGATCGAATGGCTGGACTGTCCGGGGTCGGTTGGTAAAGTGCAACCGGGCTTCGAAGTACTCGTACTCGATGATGCCGGCAAAGCGCTGGGACACGGACAGACCGGCCGTCTGTTCTTTCGCGACCTTTCGGGTCGAGGCATCGTCTACCACAACGCGCCGGAGAAAACACAGGCGGCCCATATCACGCCGGGCGTCTTTACGTTGGGCGACATTGGCCATGTTGATGACGAGGGGTACATCTACATCACCGACCGCGAAACGGACATGATCGTTAGCGGCGGTGTAAACATCTATCCAGCGGAGATCGAGGCGGCTTTAGCCTTGCATCCTCAAGTTGCTGACAGTGCCGTGATTGGCATTCCTGACGCCCTTATGGGCGAAGCGGTAATGGCTCTGGTGATCCCGGCCACAGGCTGCGCGCCCGATCCCGCCACTCTGCTTGCGCACTGCAGGAGCCACCTTGCTGGCTACAAATGTCCTCGCACGATAAACCTCGTTTCTGACATAGGGCGGAACGCAATGGGCAAGATCAATAAGCGTCAGCTCCGTGCGCCGTTTTGGCCATCCGATCGGACAATCGGCGGTTAATCGTCTGAGGTCGCCTTGACCCGGTAGGATGGTCTCGGGAAGACTGGCAGCTTGCCACTCCGGTGGATTTCGGAGAGGTAGCGCATCGCTGTTTCCCGAGCATCACCGCGGCAAACGCCGCACAACAGGAGCAGCAGAGCATCGACCACCCGACGAAGATAATCATCGTCGCTAAGCCGACCTAGGCACCACTCATTGATGATCGCAAAGCTCGCATTCGAAAACGCCAGAGCGACCTCCTCAATGTCGACCCAATCTTCTATCTGCCCATCCTCGGCAAGACTCTCCAGAAGGACGGTTATCCCTGAAGTTCCCATCTTTTGAAGAACTTCCCATACGTCGTCAGTTGAGGACGGAGAAAAGTAAATGGTCGCAACCGCCAGAGCATAATTCTTCACCCGCAAGTTGCGGCTGTTAATCGCTATGGCACGGTCGATCATTCCTTCGATCGTCGTGGCCGATGTCTGGAAATGAACGTGATAGCGTATCTCGTCAAAGGCTTCCTTGATGGCCAGAGCAGCAGCACGCTCTTTCGAGGAAAAATGATTGTACAACGTGCGCTGGGCAATGTCCGCCTGCTTGCAAAGCTCGCGGACACTGAAATTCGTAAGGCCCTTTTCTGAAATCAGCTTGCGGATTTCCTTGAGGATACGACGACGGCGTTCCTGGATGAGCGGGCTAGAATAGGTCAGCGGATTACCCGCCGAATTCGGCTCTTCGTTCACGGTTCCCCCAGTCGCGCACGATTTGCGCGTTAAGGAAAGCCCTAAGCAAAAAAAACACATGCAGCAATAGTGGGTCTTGGCATATTCAAAAAAGTGATGCATGTATCATTTTTATGAGAACCTTGGAAAACGGTCAGAGATTCGCGCAGCTTGGTGCCGTCATGCAGATCGCCTATGTGCCTGCCGATTTTGATGCGGCTCTGCGCTTCTGGATCGACACTATGGGCGTCGGCCCCTTCTTTGTGCGTGAACATGTCCAGCTTGAAAAGGTCCTCTACAGAGGCGAGGTGAGCTGCCCAGATTTCGACATGGCACTCGCCTACTGGGGGAACATCCAGATCGAACTGGTCCGGCAGCACAACGATGCGCCCTCAATCTATGCCGATTGGCGCACGTCGGGGCTGCACGGGGTGCAGCATCTATGTGTGATGGTCGAAGACATGGACCAGACAAGAAGGATGGTGGCGTTACAAGGCGCGACGATCGTCCAGGAAGTCTTCATGCCGGCGGACGCCGGCGAGGCCATATATGTCGATTTTGGCGGCGGTCCCGGCACAATGATCGAATATCTTTGCCTCGCGCCGAACCGAATTGCTGGATTTGACGCAATGCGTGCGGCTGCGTCGCAATGGGACGGGAAAGACCCTGTCCGTTATTGATTCAATCTTAAACCGAGTAACAGATGTGATAAGCGCCGAACATGAGTTCTCCAGCAAAGAAAAGGCTTTCCGGGAAGATGTCCGCAACTTCTTGAAGGACGCCTTCACGCCTGACCTGCAGGCCGCAGCGGCACGACAAGCAGGTATTTTCGCCGAACCGGAATTGGGCATTGCCTGGCAGCGCCGCCTTTATGAAAGAGGCTGGGGCGCCCCGAACTGGCCCAAGCGTTGGGGCGGGGCCGAGTTCACTCCGATGCAACGCTACATCTTCTCGGTCGAATGCGCCAACGCAGGCACGCCAGTCGTGGCAGGCATGGGACTTTTGATGTGTGGTCCGGTGCTCATGCAATTTGGCACAGCCGAACAGCAGGAACGCTTCCTGCCTCATATTCCGCCCATGGATCACTATTGGTGCCAGGGATTTTCAGAGCCCGGCGCCGGTTCAGATCTGTCCTCCCTACGCTGTCGGGCGGTCCGCGACGGGGAAGACTACATTGTCGATGGGTCGAAGATCTGGACCACCCATGCCCACGCTGCAAACTGGATATTCTTGCTCGTAAGGACGTCACTCGAAGGCCCCCCGCAGGCTGGAATAACCTTTTTGCTCTCGCCAATGGATGCGCCTGGCATCACCGTTCGCCCAATTCGTGGGATGTCCGGAGAGCACGAGGTTAATGAAGTCTTTTTCGACAACGTCCGCATTCCGGCCTCCCTGCGGGTCGGTGAAGAACATCAAGGCTGGGACGTGGCAAAATTCCTGCTGATGCATGAACGCGGGGGAACCTCTGCTGCAGCCGCCTTGAAAAACGCCCTTCGCCGGACCCGCCTCATTGCTGGGGCTGAATTTGATGAGCAGGGGCACCCATTCATTGCCAACCCTTCGTTCCGGAACCGTCTTGCTGCGCTTGAAATAGAAATTGCAGCCATAGAAGCAGCTGAAATGCGCAATCTCGCTCAAGGGGCGCTTGTCGGCGCTGCAGGCATGGCCAGCGCATCAATACAGAAGCTGAAAGTGAGCACCATGTTGCAGCGCCTCGCCGAAATGGCCGTAGAAGCCCTCGGAACTTCAGCAATGCGCGATTACCGGACAGAACTATATGGTGATACCTTACAGCACCACCCAGACGTAAGGGAGACGGCAGTTGCCCGGCACCTCAACATTCGTGCGGCAACTATTTTTGGTGGGGCAAGTGAGATCCAGAAAGGGATTGTGGCCCGTTCTGCACTTGGGATCTAACCCATCCCGATAAACTGCCGATATCATTCCCACTCAATGGTGCCGGGCGGCTTAGACGTATAGTCATAAACCACGCGGTTGATGCCCTGTACTTCATTAACGATGCGCGTCGCGACGCTGCTGAGGAAGTGGCTGTCGAACGGATAGATATCCGCCGTCATCCCATCCGTGCTGGTCACCGCACGCAATGCGCAGACATTGTCGTAGGTGCGATGATCACCCATCACGCCGACGGTCCGGACGGGCAGAAGCACCGCGAACGCCTGCCAAATTGCGTCATAGAGGCCCGCATTGCGGATTTCCTCAAGGTAGATGGCGTCTGCCTTGCGCAAAATATCGCAGCGTTCCTTGGTGACTTCGCCGGGGATGCGGATGGCAAGGCCCGGCCCGGGGAACGGATGGCGCCCCACGAAGATATCTGGCAGGCCCAGTTCACGGCCCAGCGCGCGGACTTCATCCTTGAAGAGTTCACGCAGCGGCTCAACGAGCTTCATGTTCATGCGTTCGGGCAAGCCGCCGACATTGTGATGGCTTTTGATCGTGACACTCGGGCCACCGGTGAACGACACTGATTCAATGACGTCCGGATAGAGCGTGCCTTGCGCGAGGAAATCGGCGCCGCCGATCTTCTTGGCCTCTTCCTCAAACACGTTGATGAATTCGGCACCGATGAATTTGCGCTTCTTTTCCGGGTCGGTAAGGCCAGCAAGGCCGGCCATGAAGCGGTCTTCTGCGTCCACGACGACGAGCGGGATGTTGTAGTGATCGCGGAACATGGTCTCAACCTGCCCGCGCTCATCTTTGCGGAGCAGCCCGTGATCGACAAACACACAGGTGAGCTGGTCGCCAATGGCTTCGTGGATCAGGATAGCCGCCACGGAGGAGTCAACGCCGCCAGACAGGCCACAGATCACGCGTCCGCTGCCGACTTGCTTGCGGATTTCCGCAATCTTGGTCGCGCGGAACTCAGCCATCGTCCAATCGCCGGAAAGACCGCAAACCTTGTGCGCGAAATTGGCGATCAGCTTTGCACCGTCTGGCGTGTGGACGACTTCCGGGTGGAATTGGGTGCCGTAATATTTACGTTCTTCGTCCGCGATTACGGCAAAGGGCGCGCCGTCGCTGATGGCGACGATGTTAAAGCCGGGGGCAAAGCGCGTCACCTTGTCGCCATGGCTCATCCATACCTGATGCCGTTCTCCCACCGCCCAAAGGCCGTCGAACAAGGGGCAGTTTTCCGTCACGGTCAGGAACGCGCGGCCAAATTCGCCGCCGTCCCCCGTTTCATGCCCAGGTCGTACTTCGCCACCCAGCTGATGCGACATGACCTGCTGGCCGTAGCAAATGCCGAGGATGGGAACGCCACTGTCAAACAGCACCTGCGGCGCGCGCGGGCTGCCTTCATCCGGCACACTGGCAGGCGAACCCGACAGGATGATTCCCTTGGGCTGCATCCGGTGGAAGGCTGCTTCAGCGGACGTGAACGGCGCGATTTCGCTGTAAACGCCCGCTTCGCGCACACGGCGTGCGATCAGCTGGGTCACCTGGCTGCCAAAATCGACGATGAGGATGGAATCGGAGTGCTGGACGGTCATGACGGGCCGATAAAGAGCGCGCCGCCCGCTGTCCAGTTTGTCAGGCCCGAAAGCGGAAAGGACCAGCCCTTTCAGACCGGTCCTTCACGTATCAGCCACGCAAGCCCGAGAGGTCGACATCCGCGACGCGGCCAAAGCGCGTCACGCAGCTGAAACGACCCTTGTCATAACCATCATTGTAACGGTCATAGCGGTTGCCCCAACGATCATTGCGGTCCCAGCCATTGCTCCAGTTGCGGTTGCGATAGCCGCGATCCTCGACAACCAGACGACCGCGAACTTCATAGCCGCCACGGACACGGTCGATCCGCGTCACATCGGTCACCCGTGCCCAGCCGCCATAACGGTTGGCTTCGCTGCGGGCGGCCTGAACGCACTGTTCAACCGCACTGCGGCTGGAATAGCCATTCTCGTAATAGCCACCCCGGTCGTCATAGCGATCATCGCCCCAGCCGCGGCCACGTTCCCGGTAGCGATCATCATAGCGGTTCCGCGAGGATGCGGCAGAAGCGACAGCGGCAATCCCGCCAATGATGAGCGCGCCTGCGATCACGTCACCTGCGCTGATGCCGTCATGGTGGCGGCGATAGGACCGGGCATCGGCCGGCAGGGCCGTGACCAACATCGCGCCCGACGTCGCCATCAGCGCGGCCTTTGAGAGCATCTTCATACATCGTCTCCATCACTTGGCCGACAATCAAGCGTCGGCAGAGACGAATATGCGAATCGCGCGATGACAACTTGCTGAACCGGTTTGTAGTCGCAGGTTCAGGAATTTCCTCCGGCCAAGAAGCGCTTAGCGCGGGCGCACCTCCAACCCTGTCCATTTCGCAACGAACGACCAAAGGTCGGCCGTTTCTGAAATAATCTTATCGGTCGGCTTGCCGGAGCCATGCCCTGCCCGCGTTTCAATACGGATGAGGTGCGGCTTCGGGCCAATGTCTGACGCCTGCAGCTGAGCTGTGTACTTGAAGCTATGGCCCGGCACGACGCGGTCATCGGTGTCTGCTGTCGTCACGAGGATGGCGGGATAATCCTTACCCGGCGTGATATTGTGATAAGGCGAATATGCGCGGAGGACTTTGAAATCCGCTTCTTTAGCCGGGTCCCCATAGTCATCGACCCAATAGCGACCAGCGGTGAAGCGGTTGAAGCGCAGCATATCCATCACGCCCACAGCGGGGATGGCAGCCGCAAACAGATCGGGCCGCTGGTTGACGACCGCGCCGACCAATAGGCCGCCATTTGAGCGACCCTCAATGGCCAGCTTGCCCTTGGCCGAGATGTTATTGGCGATGAGATAATCGCCTGCCGCGATAAAATCATCGAACACATTCTGCTTACGGGCGAGACGGCCGGCATCGTGCCATTCCTTCCCATATTCGCCGCCACCGCGCAGATTGGCGACAGCCAGAACCCCGCCCTGTTCCAGCCAAGCCAGACGCGTCGGCGCGAAGGTCGGCGTCTGCGAGATGTTGAACCCTCCATAACCGTAGAGGATCGTGGGCGCGCCTGCGGGCGTATCCTTGCGCTTCACGATGTACATCGGGATGCGGGTGCCGTCCTTTGACGTGTAGAAAACCTGATCCGTCACATAGTCGGCAGGGTCGAACGCAACCTTGGGCTGGAAGAACAGCTCTGCCTTCCCGGTGGCGGTGTTGTAGCGATAGACCGAAGGTGGCACCGCAAAGCTGGAGAAGGTGTAGAAGGTTTCGGGATCACCGCCCGACCCGCCGAAGCCAGCTGCCGTCCCGATGGAGGGCAGCGGTATGGTCGACACAAGACGCCCGTCCAATTCGCGCAGTTCAGCTTCCGACCGTGCATCCCCCAAATAGGCGACGATCAGCCGGTTACCGACGAGCGAGGCACCGACCATCGCATCCCCGGTCTCGGCAATGACGGTCGCTGGCGCAAGACGCGGCTTCTCCACGTTCAGCGTCACAATCTGCCCACGCGGCGCGGCGCGGTTGGTGCGAAAATAGAAGGTGGACCCGACCGAACCCGCCAATTGCCATTCATAGTCCAGCCCGCCGACAAGCGTCTTGAACTTCACAGCCTTGCTCAGGCCTTGCTTAGCGTCGAGCGAGCCCACAGTCAGTTCATAGCGCTCATCCGTGCCGCCCGATGAGGTGATGAGAATATACCGCCCGTCATCCGTGACTTCCGCCGAATGGCCGAGCAGTGGTCGATCTGGCGTTTGGTAGACAAGCCGATCTTCGGCCTGCTTCGTTCCGATCTTATGATACCAGACCTGCTGATTGGTGTTGAGCGACTGGAAGGCAGCGCCCTTCTTAGGCTCGGCAAAGCGCGAATAGAAGAAACCTTTATTGTCCTTCGTCCAGGCAATATTAGAGAATTTGACCCATTTGATGTCATCTTCAAGCGCCGCGCCCGTCTCCGCATCAATGACGCGCAAGGTGCGCCAGTCGGTTCCGCCATCCTGCACGGCATAGGCCAAAAAGCGTCCGTTGGGAGAGGGCTGCCATTCGGCCAGCGCCGTCGCCCCGTCCTTGGCCCAGGCATTGGGATCAATCAGCAGTTTTGGCGTGCCGCTTACCCCCTGCTGCACCATCAGGACCGACTGGTTCTGCAATCCATCATTCCGGGTGTAGAAATAATTCTCACCTGCTTTGCGCGGTGTGCCCATGCGCTGGAAATTGAAGAGCTGCTTCAGGCGGGAGGCGAAGATGTCCCGACCGGGCAGCGTCTCCAGATAGGATTCCGTAAGCTTGTTCTGCTGGTCCACCCAATTGCGCACTTCGGCGTCGTTGCGCACGTCATTCTCAAGCCAGCGATAGGGGTCTGCCACCTTTTCCCCGAACTGGGTTTCCACAATGCCGTCGCTGCGGGTGTGCGGGTAATCGGGCTTGGGCTGGCCGGGGATGGTGCCCGCGGTGGCGGCGGTCGCCGCTAAAGATATAATCATCATCGATATACGCCGCATCTGCGGAAGCTCCTTACGCAACAATCTTGTTCGTTGCCTGCGGTGTAGAGGCGACGGGTAAGGCATTGCAAGAGCGCCGGCTTTGGACGAAGTTGCAGGCAGAGGAGAACATCATGCGGAAATTTGCCCTGGCCCTGTTGCTGTCGGTTTCAAGCCCGGCGCTGGCCGCCCCATCAGCCGATCTGAAGGCCGTGATCGCGGACCATTGGGCTTGGTTCTTGAAGGAAAACCCCACAGCCGCGTCCTCGCTTGGCGTGCGTGACTATGATGATAAGCTCTCCGACTACAGCCTTGCTGCCCGAGACAAATCTGCGGCGGAAGCGCAAGCTCTCCTCGATCGACTAAAGGCAATCCCCGATGCCGGTCTCACCGATGCCGACCGGGCCAATAAGGGCGTTCTCTCCCGCATCTTGAGCGAACAGATTGAGGGCAACCGCTTCGGCCAGCGGCTCATGCTGTTCACGACCTATTCCAGCCCGCATCAGGGCTTTGCTGATCTCGGATCATATGTGCCGCTCTACACCGCAGCGGATTACCGCAGTTATCTCACCCGTCTGTCCCAGTTCCCGAAGATCAATGCCGACATCATTTCCATCACCCGCCAGGCGATCACCAAGGGTTTTGTCCAGCCCTGCGAGGCCATGAATGGTTTTGAAACGACGATCACCGGCGCCATTGCCGGAAAGCCTGAGGACACGCGTTTTTACGAGCCCTTCAAGCGCAACAAGCCCAATGATGTCAGCGACGCAGATTGGGCCGCAATGAAAGCAGACGGCCTGCGCATCATCCGCGACGTTCTGACGCCGGCCTATCAGCAATTCTCCGACTTTTACGTGAAAGAGTATAAGCCGAAATGCGCCGCAAAGGTGGGCGTGTCCTATCAGCCCGGTGGCAAGGACTATTACGCCTTCCAGGCGCGGTCGCACACAACGACGGACCTGACGCCCGCGCAAATCCATGACATTGGATTGAGCGAAGTCGCGCGCATCCTCACCCGCATGGACAGTGTCACCAAGCAAGCGGGCTATGCCGACCGGCAGAGTTTCATCGCCAAGCTGCGCAGCGACCCGACCTATTACGCGAAAACGCCCGAAGAGCTGATGGAGGCCGCCGCGCGTCAGGCCAAGCTGATCGACGGCATGCTGCCGCAATACTTCGGAAAGCTGCCGCGCCTCACCTATGGCCTGAAAGAAATCCCCAAGGAAACGGCGGAAACGACGACGACTGCCTATTACAGCCCCGGCTCACTCGCCTCTGGCATTGCGGGGTTCTACTACGTCAACACATCCAAGCTGGACCAGCGCCCCATCTACGAACTGCCTGCGCTGACCGCGCATGAGGCGGTGCCCGGCCACCACTTTCAGGGCGCATTGCAGCAGGAAATCGACATGCCCGATTTCCGCAAGCACGCCGCATGGTTCACCGCCTATGGCGAAGGCTGGGGGCTCTATTCCGAGTATCTGGGCGAAGAAATGGGCCTGTACGACACGCCCGAAAAGATGATGGGCCGCCTGTCCTATGAAATGTGGCGCGCCTGCCGTCTCGTGGTGGATACCGGCATGCATTCCAAGGGCTGGACTAAAGCGCAGGCCATCAAGTTCATGACCGACAACAGCGCGCTTTCCGCCGCCAATATCGAGGCGGAGGTCAACCGCTACATTTCATGGCCCGGTCAGGCGCTCGGTTACAAGATCGGCGAGATCAAGCTGCGGGAACTGCGCGCCAAGGCGACCGCCGCGCTCGGCACAAAGTTTGACCTGCGCCGCTTCCACGACGCTGTGCTGGCGCAAGGTGCGGTGCCGCTTGATGTGCTGGAGCAAGCGGTGGACCGTTGGATTTCGACTGAGAAGGCAAAGGGATAGGCCGCGACAGACCTACTCCCATGTCCGTTCGTGTCGAGCGAAGTCGAGACACCTG